>NZ_JBEYVC010000032.1:0-77712 GCF_040643855.1 Streptomyces sp. NPDC047072
GCCCCGCCGCGTCCGGGCTGGCGGTGACGACGATCTTCTCGATGCCCGGGGGCAACCTTCACGGCCCGGCCGACCGGGTACGCGCCGGCGCCGGCGGTGACGGCGGCACGGTGACGGACAGGCGGCCCGCCCTTCTCGGGGCGGGCCGCCCAGGCCACTGCCGGAGCACCGGTTCAAGAAGTGAACGCCGTCGCGTCCAACCCCTTGACGCGCCCAGCTCCCGCCGTTTAACTCACGTCCTAAATTAAGTCGTGAGTGCATTCCCTGAAGGGACACCAGGAGCATGCGCAGCATCCGAACCGCGGCCGTAGGCGCCGTCACCCTGTCTCTCGCCCTGGCCGCGACGGCCTGCGGAGGCGGTTCGTCGACCGGCGGGTCCAACGACTCGCCGAAGACCCTGACGTACTGGGCGTCCAACCAGGGCGCGAGCATCGAGGTGGACAAGAAGGTCCTCCAGCCCGAACTCGACAGGTTCGAGCAGCAGACCGGCATCAAGGTGAAGCTGGAGGTCGTCCCCTGGTCGGACCTGCTGAACCGCATCCTCACCGCGACCACCTCCGGCCAGGGCCCCGACGTCCTCAACATCGGCAACACCTGGAGCGCCTCGCTCCAGGCGACCGGCGCGCTGCTGCCGTGGAACGCCGAGAACTTCAGCGCGATCGGCGGCAGGGACCGCTTCGTCGACTCGGCGCTCGGCTCCACGGGAGCGCGGGGTCAGGACCCGGCGGCCGTACCGCTGTACTCGATGGCGTACGCGCTCTACTACAACAAGAAGATGTTCGCCGACGCGGGCATCGGGAAGCCGCCGGCCACCTGGGCGGAGCTGGTCGCCGACGGCAAGAAGCTGTCGAAGAACGGCAAGTGGGGCCTGGGAGCGGAGGGTTCGAACCCCTCGGAGAACATCCACCACGCCTTCGTCTCCGCCCGGCAGCACGGCGCCGACTTCTTCACCGCCGACGGGAAGCCGGACTTCACCAACTCCGGTGCGGTCGCGGGGGTCCAGCAGTACGTCGACCTGATGGCCAAGGACAAGGTCATCGCGCCCGGCAACGCCGAGTACGCCCAGAATCAGTCGGTCGGCGACTTCGCCAAGGGGAAGACAGCGATGCTGCTGTGGCAGTCCGCGTCCGCCAACCTCGCCTCCCAGGGCATGAGCGAGGACGACTACGGCATCGCCCCGGTGCCCGTCCAGTCCGGCGCCCCCGGCACCGGCGCGCAGGTCAACTCCATGGTCGCCGGCATCAACCTGGCCGTCTTCAAGAACTCCGACAACCTCGACGGTGCCAAGAAGTTCGTGAAGTTCATGGTGAGCGACGCCGAACAGAAGGTCCTCAACACGGCGTACAGCTCCATACCCCCGGTCAAGTCGGCCCAGGCGGACGCGAGTTTCACCACCGCCGCCAACGCCGTACTGAAGGACACCCTCGCGAAGAGCGCGGCCGCGCTGCCGCAGGTCGCCGACGAGTCGCAGTTCGAGACGGCCGTAGGGACCGCCGTCAAGGAGCTGTTCGCCGACGCGGCCGCCGGACGTCCGGTCACCGCGGACTCGGTGAAGGCGGCGCTGGAGAAGGCCCAGCAGCAGATGCCGGCCGCCTGATGACGTCCGCCACCGTGGAACGCGCCGAGCCTCGCCACCTGCCCGGCGCGGGACGCCCACCGCGCACCCGCCCCGGCCGCGTCCGCCGCGCCGGACTGCCCTACCTGCTGCTCCTGCCCGCCCTCGTCCTCGAACTCCTCGTCCACCTCGTGCCGATGGTCATCGGCATCGTGATGAGCTTCAAGGTGCTCACGCAGTTCTACATCCGCGACTGGGGCAGCGCGCCCTGGTCCGGCCTCGACAACTACAAGGTGTCGGTGGACTTCGACGCCCCGGTCGGCGAGGCGCTGCTGCACTCGTTCCTCGTCACCGTCGCCTTCACCGTCCTTTCCGTGGGCCTGTGTTGGCTGATCGGCACGGCGGCGGCGATCTGTATGCAGGACACCTTCCGGGGCCGCGGCCTGCTGCGGGCGCTGTTCCTGGTGCCGTACGCCCTGCCGGTCTACGCGGCCGTCATCACCTGGGTGTTCATGTTCCAGCACGACAACGGCCTGGTGAACCACGTCCTGCACGACCAGCTCCACCTCACCGACAAGCCGTCGTTCTGGCTGATCGGCGACAACAGCTTCTACGCCCTGCTGACCGTGTCGGTGTGGAAGGGCTGGCCGTTCGCCTTCCTCATCGTCATGGCCGGACTCCAGAACATCCCGGGGGAGTTGTACGAGGCGGCCGCCCTCGACGGCGCCGGCGTGTGGCAGCGGATCCGCCGCATCACCCTGCCGTCCCTGCGCCCGGTCAACCAGGTCCTGGTGCTGGTCCTGTTCCTGTGGACCTTCAACGACTTCAACACGCCGTACGTCCTGTTCGGCCGGACCGCCCCCGAGGCCGCCGACCTCATCTCGGTCCACATCTACCAAGCCTCCTTCGTCACCTGGAACTTCGGCACCGGCTCCGCCATGTCCGTGCTCCTGCTGCTGTTCCTGCTGGTGGTGACCGGCGTGTACCTCGCCGTCACCTCACGCGGACGGAAGGCCTCGCATGCGTAACTCTCCTATGGCGCCCCCGAGTTCGTTCCTGTGGACCCGACGCATCCTCCTCACCCTCCTCACCGGCTTCGTCCTCCTCCCCGTGTACGTCATGGTCTCCAGCTCGCTGAAGCCGCTCGCGGACGTCACGGGTGAGTTCCACTGGCTGCCGAGCGGGCTCACCGTCCGCCCGTACATCGACATCTGGTCGACCGTTCCGCTCGCCCGCTACTTCGTGAACTCCCTGATCGTGGCGGGCGCGGCGACGGTCTGCTCGGTGGTGATCGCGGTGTTCGCGGCCTACGCGGTCAGCCGCTACTCCTTCCGCGGCAAGCGCATCTTCACGATCACCGTGCTCTCCACCCAGATGTTCCCGGGCATCCTGTTCCTCCTCCCGCTGTTCCTGCTGTACGTCAACATCGGCGACGCCACCGGCATCGCCCTGTTCGGCTCGCGCGGCGGGCTGATCCTGACGTATCTGACCTTCTCCCTGCCGTTCTCGATCTGGATGCTGATCGGGTACTTCGACTCGGTGCCACGCGACCTGGACGAGGCGGCACTGGTGGACGGCTGCGGGCCGCTCGGCGCGCTCTTCCGGGTGGTCGTGCCGGCCGCGGTCCCGGGGATCGTCGCGGTCGCCGTCTACGCCTTCATGACCGCCTGGGGCGAGGTGCTCTTCGCCTCCGTGATGACGAACGACACCACCCGCACGCTCGCCGTCGGACTCCAGGGCTATTCCACGCTCAACAACGTGTACTGGAACCAGATCATGGCCGCCTCCCTGGTCGTGAGCGTGCCGGTGGTGGCCGGCTTCCTGCTCCTCCAGCGTTATCTCGTCGCCGGGTTGACGGCGGGCGCC
Organism: Streptomyces sp. NPDC047072; assembly: GCF_040643855.1. Lineage (NCBI taxonomy): Bacteria > Bacillati > Actinomycetota > Actinomycetes > Kitasatosporales > Streptomycetaceae > Streptomyces > Streptomyces sp. NPDC047072. The sequence goes on from NZ_JBEYVC010000032.1 coordinate 3,422, forward strand.
GTCAAGTGACCTGTACGGAAAGGACTTACGTGAGCATCGACCTCGCCGCACTCCCGCACGACTTCCTGTGGGGCACGGCCACATCGGCGTACCAGATCGAGGGGGCGGTGGCGGAGGACGGCCGTTCGCCGTCGATCTGGGACACCTTCGCCCACACACCGGGGAAGATCGACGGCGGGGACGACGGCGACGTCGCCTGCGACCACTACCACCGCTGGCGCGAGGACATCGCGCTGATGCGTCAACTGGGCACGAACGCCTACCGGTTGTCGGTCGCCTGGCCACGGGTGATGCCGGCCGGTGACGGCCCGGTGAACCCCAAGGGCCTCGCCTTCTACGACGAGTTGACCGACGGACTGCTGGAGGCGGGCATCACCCCGTCCGTCACCCTCTACCACTGGGACCTGCCCCAGGTGCTCCAGGACCGCGGCGGCTGGCCGGCACGGGAGACCGCCGAGCACTTCGCCGCGTACGCCTCGGCGGTGGCGGAGCGGCTCGGCGACCGCGTCAAGCACTGGTGCACCCTCAACGAGCCCCTCTGCTCGGCCTGGATCGGCCACCTGGAGGGCAGGATGGCCCCGGGCCTCACGGATGTGACGGCGGCCGTCCGCGCCTCCTACCACCTGCTGCTGGGCCACGGCCTCGCCGTCGAGGCGATCCGGAGCGCGGTCCCGAACGCCCAGGTCGGAATCGTGAACAACCTCTCCACGGTCTTCCCCGCGACCGACCGCCCGGAGGACGTCGAGGCTGCGCGCCGCATGGACGGCCACACCAACCGCTGGTGGCTGGACCCGATCCACGGCCGCGGCTTCCCTTCCGACATGCAGGAGGTATACGGCGTGGAACTCCCCATCCGTGAAGGCGACTTGGAGAGGATCGCCGCGCCGCTGGACTGGCTGGGCCTGAACTACTACTTCCCCCAGACGGTCGCCGACGCCCCCGACGGCCCGGTCCCGCACGTCCGCACGGTCCACCGCCTCGGCGTCCCCCGCACCGGCATGGACTGGGAGATCGACCCGAACGGCATCGAGGAGCTGCTGCTGCGCCTCACCGACGAGTACGGCGCCCGCCGCCTCTACGTCACGGAGAACGGGTCCGCCTTCCCGGACGTCGTACGCCCCGACGGCACGGTGGACGACCCGGAACGCCAGCACTACCTCCTCGACCACCTCGCCGCCTGCGCCTCGGCCGCCCGCAAAGGCGCCCCCCTGGCCGGCTACTTCGCCTGGTCCCTCCTCGACAACTTCGAATGGGCCTACGGCTACGCCAAACGCTTCGGCCTCATCCACGTCGACTACCGCACCCAGACCCGCACGATCAAGGGAAGCGGGTATCGGTACGCGGAGGTGGTGCGCGCACATCGGGAACGGGGGCGGAGGGCGGCGTGATGAGAGTCGCTCGACCGTCGGCCCTGGAGCCTGCTGCGTGGTGGAGCGAGGCGCGCGGTGCGATGTGCTAGGCATGGGGCCATGCCGCTGCCGCACTTCGAGCTCAGCAGTTCCCAGTACCGGCTCCTGGCCGAAACCCTGCTCAGTCCGCTCCCCGACGCCGATGAAGGGGAGGACGCCCAACTGGACTGGCTGGCAAGGGGGCTGGACCCCGAGGACCCTGAACTGGACCTGTCGGAACTGGCCTTTCTCGGACTGGTGACCCGGGAGGGCGGAGCCGTCTCCACGACTCCGCTGGGAGCGGCGGTCCACTACCGGGCCGTGTACGAGGCGGCGGAGGAGCGGCTGTCCGCAGTGGTCCTGCTGATCGAAGCGGTGGGCCGGACAGATCTGCAAGTGGCGCGAGCGGTACGGGGGTTGGCCCAGGGCACCCTCTCGCTCGACCAGGCGCTGAACGAGGCCGGAGGGGGCGGTTGACGTCCCGTTCAGGCATCGTTCGCGCCGTCCGGGAACAGGGTGCCCTCCAGCCGCTGCCTCGCCTTGCGCGCCGTGGGAGGAACGGGCAGCACACGGTTCGCGGTGAGGTCGGCGACGGTGACGACCTCGGCCGCGAGTATGTCGTCGAGGAGCGCGCCCTGAGCGGCCGACAGGTCGGTGAGGCGCCGTAGGACGCAGAGCAGGTCGATCAACTCGCTCGTCCACTCGTGCGGCCAGGTGTCGACGTGGATGTCGTCGAGCGGGCTGGTCTTCTTGCTGGTGGGGGAGGCCTTGCGGTAACCGAACCACTTGTTGACGACGCGCATGCCCCCGACGTCGTACAGCCAGACGGCCTCGGGCACGGGGCCGAAGGCGCCCTTGCCGATGTGGAGGATCTGGGACTCGGCGTCGTGGCTCATGTGGTCGGGAACTTCGTCGCCGATGTGCCGGAGGTACTTCACCTGCCGTTCGTCACCGTCGTCGAACCCGACGCGTCCAGGACGACGGCCGGCGGACGGATCCGCACATCGCTGTCCGTACGTCATGGCCCACAGCACCTCGCGGCCCAGCTCGACACCTCTCCGCCACAGGTCGGGCTGCCGGGTGAGGGGGAGACGTACGCCGGGAGTGAGCAGTTCCTCGGTGAAGCGTTCGGTGAACGCGTGGTGTCCGGTCACGGCGACGGTGTAGGCGGCGAGGTCCTGCACGGTGACGTCTTCCGGACCCATGAGTTCGGTGAGAAGGGACAGCAGACGAGGGGGTGTGTTGGCCGAGCCGTCGGGGTGGAGCAGCGGCATCACGCGGCCCCCACGGCCGTTGAAGTGGTGGGTGTCGGGGAGCAGATGGGTCGCGACGAGTGCCGCACCTGAACTGATGGCGTGAGAGGACTGCTGGTTGAGGAAGATCTGGCCGGGTCGAAGGGACGCCCAAAGCTCGGGCCGAGGACGGTCGAGGACGCGATCGTCGGCTATGAGGAACTGACGATCGAAGCTGCGCAGCCCTATGCGTATGAGTTCCGGCGTTGTGGAAGTCTCCTGGGCGATGAGGCCCGCGCTTCGGTCGCCGGTCTCCTTGAACAAGGCGGCCTTCTCCAGTGGATCCGTCTCACGGATCAGCCGAGCCCAGCGGCGGCGCAGTATCTCGGCCGAGGGCGAGCTGACCCAGGATCGGTTCGCCTTCGATCCCGGGCTGCCCCAGGGAAAGAGGTCGCCGAGTTCGGGGAACTCCTCCCACCCCGACCGCGTGGCCGGTGTGAACGGGCGGCCTGGCTCGGTATGGACGTCACGCCAGCCTCCGTCGTCGAGGCGGACATCGCGCAGCTGCCCGAACTTGTCCGCGCGCCGTCCGGTCAGTTCCCGGTAGTGGACGTGGGCGCGGTGGTCCGGCCCTCGTACGGCATCCGCCCTGCGGACGAAGATGTGGATGGCCAACGGCTGGGCGACCTTGGGGAACACCCGGTTGGAGACGGGAGCCCGCTGGCCCTCCGGTGAGAGGTTGATGATCCATCCCTCGTCGCAGGTGCGCCGCAGGTATTCACGCATACCGCGCCCGCCGTGCCCCGTGGCCCACCCCGACGGGGTGATGAGGCACACCACGCCGTGCCGGTCCTCGGGATGGGCGTCGAACACCTTCCACGTCGACCAGCGCCAGAAGTACACGTACAGGTTCTTGAGCATGTGCTCGTAGCGGCCGTTGCCGGGATGGCGGAAGGCGTCGAGGAGCGGGGGTTCCTTGCCGGAGGGCCGTTTCTCCACCCAGCCGCCACGGTCCTCCGCCTTGTCGTCGTACGGCGGATTCGTGACGAGGGCGGTGACGGGCGTGCGGGCCTTGATGTGGTTGGCGCGCCTGCGTGAGTCGGACAGGGCTCCGTACGTGGAGGCCAGGTACTCCTCCTCCACGAAGGGATTGTCCAGGGTGTCCGTGACGAACAGGTTGAGGCCGTTGCGGGGAAGCGGAGCCTCGTACCGCTTGAGGAGGTCGGACGCGCGGAGTTCGGCCACCGCGAACGGGCCCATCTGGAGTTCGAAACCGAACAGCCGCGAGGCGAGCCGGGCGATCGCGTCGCGGGCCATTGCCGGACCCTGGCGTTCGGCCCGTGTCGCGACGCGCTCGATGACCGTGTGAAGGAAGGTGCCGGTCCCCATGGCGGGATCGATGATCTTCACCTCGTCGGCGCCGAACCCCTCCTCCTGGCCGAGCCGGGTGCGCACCACGTCCTCGGTGAGACGCACCATGTCCTCGACGATCTCGTGGGGCGTGTAGTACGACCCGCTCTGCTGGCGCAGTTCGGGGTCATAGACGGTGAGGAAGTGTTCGTACAGGTGGAGGTAGGCGTCCCGGTTGCCCGCACGGATGGTCTCCCAGTCGACGTGCCCGATGGTGCGGGTCAGCAGGTCGAGGGTGACGGTGAAGCGCTCGTTGACGTTGTCCGTCAGCAGTTGGAGCGCTTTGCCCATGAGGGCGTGACCGGTGTCGAGCCGGCGGCCGATCTCGTGGAAGGAGTTCGGACTGAGAGGGATGTGTTCGGTGCGGGCCAGCAGCAGCGCGAAGGTGATGGTCTGGGCATAACCGTCGGCGAAGGTGGCGTCGTCGGCCGACGGGAAGAGTAATCGGCGCCAGTCGTTCTTGAGTCCGGTGAACGGCCGGGCCCGAATGTCGTCGTCCGGTGCCGACGACCGGGCCTCGAAGTCCAGTTGTTCCAGAACGGTGGAGCGCAGCAATCGGCACAACGGCGCGATGTGCTGGACGAGACGGGAGACCTGGGTGATCCTCGGTGGGCTCCAGCGCAGGAACTGCTTCATGAGAGCGTCGAACGCGGCCGGGTCGTCGACCGACAGCCGGTCGCCCGCGCTCTTCAGTGCGCCACGGAACCGGACGGTCTCCCCGAGCTGGTCGCCGTGCCGGAACAACCGCCACTCGGTGCCGTTGGAATACAGCAGATTGGGCAGGTCCCGGAGCTTCTCCCACTGCTCACGGTTGGACTTGGAGAAGGTCTCCGGGTCCACCGAAAGCGTGGGTTTCTTCAACTCGATGTAGCCGATGATGCCGGTCGCCGTGCGGACGGCGTAGTCGGGGCGCACTCCGAGGTCGGGAATGCGGTACTCGTCGTGCCAGGTCACCTCGCGGTGCTGGTGATGCTCACCCACGGCCTTCAGCAGCAATTCGAGGGGAGCCCGGATGGACGACTCCTGGCCGCCGCCACCCGACAGCTTTCTCCGGCACTGCCGGCCGAACTCCGATACCGCGTCCCGTAACCAGCCGTGAGCGTCTTCAGGCATGGCCCCCCTGCCCCTGCAATGAGAAGCGCCCCGGGCATAGCTGTCCGGGGCGTGCCACACGAAGATTGATCCGTCAAATGGTTTGCAGTAAGAGATCGTGACGGACGGTCAAAGCCGTTGTCCATCCCGTAGCGACAGATTTTTTCCGAACACTTCGATGGCCCTCCTCCGTCAGCAGTCCCTGAACTCCGGGGACTGGTTCAGGATCTGGGAGCGGAGGGAGGTGAAGCGGGTGTACGTCTCGCTCGTGGTCGACTCGGGGCGGAAGGCCGCCACGCGGTGGCAGTTCTGGAAGGCCAGGGCGATGCCGAAGTGGCGTTCCAGGCTGCCGCGGATCGCGTCGCTGGCGAGGGCGCGCAGGAGCTGGCCGCGCTCCTTCTCGGACGGGGGAGGGGTCTGGTTGTCGGTGAACTCCGCGATGCCGGACTTGAGTTCGGCGGCGAGGGAGGCGATGAGGTCGTAGGCGTAGGGGAGGGACGTGCGGACCGTGTCCACGAAGTCCTGCTCACGGATGTCGCCCCGCTCGGCCTCGGCGAGGAGTGCGGGGGAGACGTCGAGAGACATGTGAGGGTTCCTGTTCTGGTGGGGGTGAGGGGTGTGATGCCGGGTCAGGACAGTGCGGCCGGACCCGGTACGTACTCCGGGTCCACCTGCGCCGCCAGGTCCTCGCCCGCCCACGCCCGCGCGTTGCGCAGGTGGAACTCGACGGCGTGGCGGTGCAGGGTCGCCCAGTCGCGGGGGTGGGAGTCGACGGCCTCGCGCAGGACGTTCAGGGCGTGCCGGTTGTGGGGCTCCAGGGTGTCCAAGTCGTCGTCGGAGCGGCCCTGTTCGGCGGCGCGTACCCACGGGGACTGGACCAGGTGGGTCAACAGGTCGTCGCCCACCTGCTCCTTGAGGAAGAGCAGGTCGTCCTCGCCGGTCACCTTGTTGCCGACCACGGCGATCCGGATCCCGAACTCCCGTGCGTGGTCCCGGTACTGGCGGTAGACGGAGACGCCCTTGCGGGTGGGCTCGGCCACCAGGAAGGTCATGTCGAAGCGGGAGAACAGCCCGGAGGCGAACGCGTCCGCGCCCGCCGTCATGTCCACCACGACGTACTCGCCGGGGCCGTCCACCAGGTGGTTGAGGTACAGCTCCACCCCGCCGAGCTTGGAGTGGTAGCAGGACACGCCGAGGTCGCTCTCGTCGAACTCGCCCGTCACCATCAGCGGTACGTCACCGGCCCGGCGGACGTGCCGCGCGTGCAGCTCGTCGTCGCCGAGCAGGGTCAGCAGGCGTGAACCGCGGCCCGGCGGGGTCGTCTTGATCATCGCCTCGGCGGAGGGGATCCGCGGGTTGGTGCCGCGCAGGTACTCCTTGATCGAGGACACGTGCGCGCCCAGCGGAGCCGCTGCGAAGGAGCCCAGGTGCCCCAGCGCCTCCGCCAGGTGCTGGTTGATGTCCCCGTCCACGGCCAGCACCGGCGCGCCCGAGCGGGCCAGATGCCGGGAGAAGAGCGCCGACAGGGTCGTCTTGCCGCTGCCGCCCTTGCCGACGAACGCGATCCGCACTACCGCTCCATCTTTTTGAAAATGGAAGTCATGTCGGTAGGTTTTAGGCGTGTTCCCGATCACTGTCAAATCGCCCGGTGATCAAGTGCCCCGCCTTAATGCATATGATGTGCAAGTGCGTGACTACAGCATCAGGGCGGCAGGCCCGGACGACCTCGACAGCGCGCGAGCCGTGATGCTCGACACCGTCTACCGCGACTTCGGTACCGGCTACGTGCCCCGCTGGCACGGCGACATCATCGACCCGGCCGCCGCCTACCTCGCCCCGGCCCGCCACACCCTCCTCGTCGCCCTCGACCCCGACGATCCCGGCGGCCGGACCGTCGTGGCCACCGCCGCCCTCGACTCCCGCGGCCCCGCCCACCCGCCGAACCCCCGCGCCCTCGCCGAGCGCTACCCCTCCGGCGAGACCGCCCAACTGCGGCGCGTCTACGTCCGTCCCGAGCACCGCAGGCGCGGCCTCGCCCGGCGCCTGGTCGACGAACTGCTCGCCTTCGCGGCCGCGGACGGCGGCTACCGCGCGGTGTATCTGCACACCGACCCGGCCGTCCCCGGTGCCGAACCCTTCTGGCGCTCCCTCGGCAAGGTCGTGCACGACGAACGCGAGACCACGGGCGGCGCGAGCAACGTCGTCCACTTCGAGATACCGATGGGACGGTGACCGCGATGCCCAGCCACGGCCGACACCGCAGCCGCCACCACCTCCTCGGCTCCCTGCTCCTCGCCCCGCTCCTCACCGCCTGCTTCGCCTCCAACGGCGACCCCGACGCCCCGGAGAACGGCGACGGCTCCCGCCTCCGCGTCGCCCTCGCCTTCCCGCCCGCCGAGAACCTCTCCCCGTACGGCGCCGACGCCACCCTCCTCAGCCGCCTCGGTGTCACCGAGGGCCTGACCGCCCTCGACGCCAACGGCGCCGCCGCCCCCGCGCTGGCCCAGTCCTGGCGCCGCGAGAACGACCGGACCTGGCTGTTCACCCTGCGCGAGGCCACCTTCCAGGACGGCACCGAGGTCACCCCGGCCGCGGTCGCCGGCGCCCTCACCCACGCCACCGAGGCGAAGCCCGCCCCGGCCGCCCTGTCCGGCGTGACGCTCTCGGCGAAGGCCGCGGGCGACACCACCGTACGGATCACGACCGAGGTCGCCGACCCCGTGCTGCCGCTCAGACTCTCCAGCCCCAGCCTCGCCGTGTTCGGCGCCAAGGCCTACGGCAAGGACGGCGGCGTCGATCCGGCGGGCACCGCCACCGGCCCCTTCGAGCTCACCGAGGTCACCGGCTCCACCTCCGCCACCCTCGACCGCTACGACGACTACTGGGGCGGCCGCGCCCAGGCCTCCGGCGTCGACGTCCGCTTCATCGCCGACGGCACCGCCCGCGCCAGTGCCCTGCGCACCGGCGAGATCGACCTCGCCGAGGCGGTCCCCGTCGCCCAGGCCGCCACGCTCGACAAGGCCACCCGCGAGGAGACCGCCACCACCCGCACGACCAGCCTGCTTCTCAACGCCAGGACGGGCCCTTTCAAGGACCCGAAACTCCGCGCCGCCGCCCGCGCGGCCGTCGACACCTCGACCCTCGCCAAGGGCGTCTACGAGGGCCACGCCGACCCCGGCACCGGCATCTACGGCCCCGCCGTGACCTGGGCCGAGGGCAAGCGGCAGCAGGCAAAAAGGGCCCAGGCAGAGGACCCCGACGGCGCCCGCATCACCCTCGCCACCTACGACAACCGGCCCGAACTCCCCGAAGTCGCCCAGGTGTTGAAGCAGCAGCTGGAGAAGGCCGGGTTCAAGGTCACGCTGGAGGTGCGCGAGTACTCGCGGCTGGAGAGCGACGCGCTGGAGGGGAAGTTCGACGCGTTCGTCCTCGCCCGCAACACTCTCGTCGACACCGGCGACCCCGTGGCGGTCCTCGCCAGTGACTACACCTGCGACGGCGGCTACAACATCGCCCAGCTCTGTGACCGGGACGTCGACAAGGCGGTGGCGAAGGCCGAGTCCGAGGCCGACCCCGGCAGACGCCAGGACGCGGCCATGGCCGCCGAGGCCGCGATCCTCGGCACCGACGCCGTCGTCCCGCTCGTCCACCAGCGGATCATCACCGGCGTCGCAAGCGACGTCCGCGGCGCGCTCCTCGACCCCTACGAGCGCACCCTCCTCGGCACCGGAACGCGACGCTGACCCGTGCGACACCCGCTGCCCGCGCTGCTCTGGCGCGCCCTGCTCGCCGCCGCCCTCGTGTGCGGGATCGGCCTGCTGCCCTGGCTGGCCCGCACCGACCCGGCGCTGACCGTCCTCAAGGCGCGCTCGGCCGACCGCGACCCCACCCCCGAGGTGCTGGCGGACATCCGGGCCCAACTCGGCCTGGACCAGGGTCCGTTCAGCCTCCTCGGACAGTGGCTGGGCGGGCTGTGGCGCGGGGACGCCGGACGGTCCTGGCTCTCCGGGGGAGAGGTCACGCCCGCGGTGCTCCAGGCGCTGGGGGCGTCCCTGCTGCTGATGGCGGTCGCCCTCACCGTGGCCGCCGTCACCGCCGCCCTGATCTGCGCCCGCACCCTGTGGCTCGGCGCGCACCACGGGCTCGACAACTCCAAGGCCCCGGGCGCCGGTTCGGCGATGCTGGCCGCGCTCCCCGAGTTCCTCACCGCGTCCGTGCTCGCCACCGTCGTCGGCGTGCAGCTCGGCTGGCTGCCCGCCCTCGGCTGGTACGGGTTCCGGTCGACGATCCTGCCCGCCCTCGCCCTCGGCCTGCCCGCCGGGGCCGTGCTCGGCCGCCTCCTCGACGACCTGCTGCCCGGCGCCTTCGCCGAACCCTGGGCGCTCGCCGCGGCCGCCCGCGGACTGCCCGGCCGCGGCATCGCCCGCCAGGCGGTACGCCGTTGCCTGCCCGGACTGCTGCCGAACACCGGCCTGTTCGTGGTCGGCCTGACCGGCGGCTCGGTCGCGGTGGAGCAGATCTTCGACATCCCCGGCCTCGGCCGCACCACCCTCCAGGCCGCCCTCGCCCAGGACCTGCCGGTCCTCCAGGCCGGCGCCCTCACCCTGCTCCTCCTCGCGGCGACCGCCACGGGACTCGCCTCCCTCGCCACCCGCCGGATCGCCGGACCCGCCCTGCGCGACGGCTCGCTGTCCTCCCCACACCGCCGCCAGACCCCCGCCCGCACCATCCAGCCTTTCCTCTACGGCGGTCTCCTGCTCGCCGTCATCACGCTCGGCCTGCCCCGCGACCCGCTCGCCCTCGACACCGTCCGCCGTCTCCAACCGCCCTCCTGGGCCCACCCGTTCGGCACCGACGCCCTCGGCCGGGACCTCCTCGCCCGGGTCGCCCACGGTGCTCTCGACACCCTGCTCCTCGCCTTGGTCATCGGTGCCGCCGCGTTCGTGACAGGGGTGCTCCTCGGCCTCGTCCCCCGGATCGGCGGACCGCTCGCCGACACCGTGAGCGCCGTACCGCCCGTCCTCGGCGCCCTCCTCGTCACCGCGGTCGCCGGTACCGGGGCGGCGACCCCCGCGCTCGCCGTCGGCTTCGTCGCCTGGGCGCCGCTGGCCGTCCACACCTCCGCCCTGCTCCGCCAGGAACGCGCCGCCCTGCACGTCACCGCCACCCGCGGGCTCGGCGCCGGACGCGGCTACCTCCTGCGCCATGAACTGCTCCCCGCGGTCCTCCCCTCGGTCACCCGGCACGCCCTCCTGCGGCTGCCCGGCACCGCCCTCGCCCTCGCTTCCCTCGCCTTCCTCGGCCTGGGCGCCCAGCCGCCCTCCCCGGAGTGGGGCCTGCTCCTCGCCGAGAACCAGCCCTACGCCGAGCGCGCCCCCTGGGCCGTGATCGCCCCCGCCGCCGTCCTCGCCCTGCTCGGGGCGCTCGCGGTGAGCGCGGCGGGCGGGGTGCGGCTGCCACGGCGCGCGGATCGTCGTACGGCCGAACACCGCGCATGCACAAGGGCGTTGGTGGAGACCGGATGACCCAGCCGACCACCTACACGGCCGCCACCACTAGGCTCTCCCCGCTGCTCCGGCTGCTGACCCTCACCCAACTCGCCTTCAATATCGGCTTCTTCGCCGTGCTGCCCTTCCTCTCCGAGCATCTCGGGCAGGCCGTGGGGATGGCGGGGTGGCTCGTCGGGTTCGTGCTGGGGCTGAGGACCTTCAGCCAGCAGGGGCTGTTCGTGGTGGGCGGGGCGCTCGCCGACCGGTACGGGATCCGGCCCGTCGTCCTCGTCGGATGCGTGCTGCGGATCGCGGGGTTCGGCTGGCTCGGGTTCGCCGAGGAGACCTGGACGGTGATCGGGGCCGTCCTGCTGATCGGGTTTGCCGCCGCGCTGTTCTCGCCCGCCGTGGAGTCCGAGGTGGCCCGGCAGGCGGTGATCCACGAGGAGAGCGGGGGCGGTTCGCGGACGCGGGTGCTCGCGCTGTTCACGGTGGCGGGCCAAGCGGGCGCGTTCGTGGGGCCGTTGCTGGGCGCGCTGCTGCTGGCGGTGGACTTCCGGACCGTGTGCCTGGCCGGGGCCGGGGTCTTCGTGCTGGTGCTCGCCGGACACGCCCGGCTGCTGCCGCAGCACGTCCCGGGGCGGGAGCGCGTCCAAGTCCGGGGCGGAATCAAACCGTTGCTGCGCAACCGGGGCTTCCTCGCACTGTGCTGCGCCTACGGCGCCTACCTGCTCGCCTACAACCAGCTCTACCTCGCCCTGCCCGCCGAGGTCGAGCGCGCGACCGGCTCGCAGGCGCCGCTGGCGTGGCTGTTCGCGCTGTCCTCGCTGCTGGTGGTGACCGCCCAACTCCCCGTCACCCGCCGGGTCGGTGACCGGCTGAGCCTGCGCCGGTCGATGGTGGCCGGGCTGCTGCTGATCGGCGCCGGGTTCGCGGTCGTCGCTCTCGCGAGACCAGTCAACTGGACCGGTACCGCCGGGCTGTTGCCCGCGGCCGGGTTCGTCGTCCTGCTCACCTTCGGGCAGATGCTCGTCGCGCCGGTGGCCCGGGCCTGGGTGCCCGACCTCGCCGAGGAGGGCCGACTCGGGCTGTACATGGGGGCGTTGTCGTCGGTGTCCGGGCTGATCGTGCTGATCGGCAGCTCGGTCACCGGCAGCCTGCTCGACGCGGGGCTGCCCGCAGCGGTGCCGTGGCTGGTGCTGGCCGCTGTACCGGTCGTAGCGATCGGGCTGTTGCCGCGGCGGCGGACGCCCCCCATGTGAACCCCGGCGGTAGGGTCCACCCATGGAGACCCAGGACACCCAGGTGGCGATCGTCCAACAGGCTGATCAGGAACTCGTCGACGCCTTCACCCGGATGCTGCCCCAGCTGTCCTCGTCCGCCACGCCCCTCGACCTCGCCGCGCTCGGCCGCATCCTGGCCTGTGACGCCAACACCATGCTGATCGCCCGGTCCGCCGGAAGAATCGTCGGCACCCTGACCCTGGTCATGTTCCCGGCGCCCGCCGGGCTGCGGGCCCGTATCGAGGACGTGATCGTCGACCACGAGGCACGCGGTCAGGGCATCGCCGGACTGCTGATCCGGGAGGCCATCCGGCTCGCCAAGGAGGCCGGGGCCCGTACCGTCGACCTCACCTCCCGCCCGGACCGGGCGGCGGCGAACCGCCTCTACGAGCGGCAGGGGTTCCGGCAGCGGGAGTCGACGGTGTACCGGGTGCCGTTGAAGGGCTCACCCCGCAAGAAAAACGTCTTCGCAAGAAAGACGTCTTCAGGACGCGACAGCGGCCCGCGGCGCCGGCGCCAGCTCCAGCAGCTCCTCCACCGCCGCCTCGTCCGCCCGGTGCGTACGCCACAGCCACAGGACGTCACGCCCGAACGACCAGACCAGGGTCGCCAGGGCGAGGGCCACCACCCCGAACGTCGCCGCGTACGGCAGATACCCGGACGCGGCCACCAGCAGCAGGATCCCCTGGAGCGCGGCCACCGTCTTGCGGGCCATGCTCGGCGGCAGCGGCGCGTTCAGCCACGACCAGACGCGGGCGGCCGCGACGAAGCCGTAGCGCATCCCGCCGATCAGCAGCGTCCACGGGCCGAGCGACATCCCGACGTACACGCTGAGTACCAGGATCAGGAAGGCGTCGACCTCCATGTCGAAGCGGGCGCCCAGCGGGGTCGAGGTGCCCGTCGCCCGGGCGACCTTGCCGTCGACGCCGTCGAGGATCAGGGCCACCGCGGTCAGGCCCACGAAGAGCGTCACCGGCGGGGAGTCCTGGAAGGAGTCGGCGACCAGCGCCGTCACCCCGCCGACGAGGGTGGCCCGTCCGAGGGTCACCCGGTTGGCCGGGCCGAACGACCGCGGCCTGGTGCGATGCAGCGCCCGGGAGAGCACGGCCCAGGTGGCGAGGGCGAAGGCGAGGCCGGTCAGCCAGCCCGCCGGTCCCATGCCGATCGCCGTGCCGAGCAGGGCCAGCAACAGGATCTGAACGCCCGCTCCCACAGCGGTCTCCTGCTGGACCAGCCTTGCTTCGTAAGTGTTGTTCAGGGCCACCGCACATTCCTCCGGCCGGATGACAGAGTGGATCAAGGCCGCGTACTGTGCGCGACCTGTGCACATCTCGGTACGTGAACGAGTTCCCGATCGTTCAGGAGGTTCTCGATGAAGCCCGCCGCACGTGCGTTCTGGATCACCCGTCCGGGCGAGGGCGAGATACGGGAGGTGCCCCTGTCGGCCCCCGGTGCGGACGAGGTCCTGGTCCGCTCGCTGTACTCCGGAGTCAGCCGGGGCACGGAGACCCTCGTGTTCCGCGGCCAGGTCCCCGAGAGCCAGCACGCGGCCATGCGGGCGCCCTTCCAGGAGGGCGACTTCCCGGGCCCGGTGAAGTACGGGTACCTCAACATCGGAGTCGTGGAGGAGGGGCCCGCCCAGCTGAAGGGCCGTACGGTCTTCTGCCTCTACCCGCACCAGACGCGGTACGTCGTCCCCGCGAGCGCCGTGACGGTCGTACCGGACGAGGTCCCGGCCGCGAGGGCCGTCCTCGCCGGCACCGTCGAGACCGCCGTCAACGCCCTGTGGGACGCGGCGCCGATGATCGGCGACCGGGTCGCGGTGGTCGGCGGGGGGATGGTCGGCAGCTCGGTCGCCGCGCTGCTGGCCCGCTTCCCCGGCGTACGGGTGCAGCTGGTGGACGCCGACCCGGCCCGCGCGAAGACCGCCGAGGCCCTCGGGGTGGATTTCGCCTCGCCGGAAGACGCCCTCGGCGACCGCGACCTCGTCGTCCACGCCAGCGCCACCGAACAGGGGCTCGCCCGCTCGCTGGAACTCCTCGCCGCCGAGGGCCGGGTCGTCGAGCTGAGCTGGTACGGCGACCGGCGGGTCAGCCTGCCGCTCGGCGAGGCCTTCCACTCCCGGCGCCTGACGATCCGCAGCAGCCAGGTCGGCACCGTCTCCCCGGCCCGCGCGAACCGCAGCTACGCCGACCGGCTCGCCCTCGCCCTCGATCTGCTCGCCGATCCGTCACTCGACGCACTCATCACCGGGGAAAGCGCGTTCGAAGAGTTGCCCGAGGTGATGCCGGCGCTCGCGGAGGGACGGATTCCCGCGCTGTGCCACCGTGTGACGTACCCGGTGAGCGCCTGACCTGAGAAAAGAGTGAGAGTCGACTGAACAAGGGGAAGCGAAGAGCCGTACTACTCGGCATCCCCCCGGCGGGAAGCAGCCGGGGGACCAGACGCGCCGCACCTGGAGGGTCGTCCGTTGTTCAGCATCACCGTCCGCGATCACATCATGATCGCCCACAGCTTCCGCGGCGAGGTCTTCGGGCCCGCGCAGCGTCTGCACGGAGCGACGTTCCTGGTGGACGCCACGTTCCGGCGCGAACAGCTGGACGACGACAACATCGTCGTCGACATCGGACTGGCCACCCAGGAGCTCGGCGCCGTGGTGAGCGAGCTGAACTACAGAAACCTCGACAACGAACCCGCGTTCGCCGGAGTGAACACCTCCACGGAGTTCCTGGCGAAGGTCATCGCCGACCGGCTGGCCGAGCGGATCGAGAAGGGCGCGCTCGGCGAGGGCGCCAGGGGACTCGCGGGCCTGACCGTCACCCTGCACGAGTCGCACGTCGCCTGGGCGAGTTACGAGCGTGCCCTGTGACCGACCTGACGACCGAGCGGCCGGGCCGGCTCGACTACGTTCCCGTGCAGCACGGGGCCCTGAAGAACGCCGAGATCCTCCCCATGTCCCTGCGCTCCGTGCACTTCGTGATGCCGGGCGGCGTCGACGACCCGACCGCGCCGAGCGGCGGCAACGCCTACGACCGCCGCGTCAGCCTCGACCTGGCCGCGTTCGGCTGGCAGGTCCACAAGCACGCGGTGGCCGGCAGCTGGCCGCGTCCCGGCGCCCCCGCCCGCACCGAACTGACCCGCACGCTGCGGGATCTCCCCGACGACACGATCGTCCTCATCGACGGGCTCGTCGCCTGCGGGGTCCCCGAGATCGTCGTCCCCGAGACTCAGCGGCTGCGGATCGTCGTCCTCGTCCACCTGCCGCTCGGCGACGAACGCGGGCTCGAACCGGCGGTCGCCGCCGACCTCGACACCAGGGAGCGGACCGTGCTGCGGGCGGTTCCCGCCGTCGTCGCCACCAGCGACTGGGCCGTACGACGCCTCGTCTCGCACCACGGCCTCGCGCCCGAGCGGGTCCACGTCGCCACACCCGGCGCCGACATCGCCCCGCTCGCCTCCGGCACCGACGGCGTCTCCCGGCTGCTGTGCGTGGCCGCGGTGACGCCCCGCAAGGGCCAGCACCGGCTCATCGAGGCCCTCGCCGGGGCGACCGAACTGCCGTGGAGCTGCGTGTGCGTCGGCGGGATCACCCAAGATCCCGAGTACGTCGCCCATCTGCGGATGCTCATCAAGAAGTACGGCCTTCAGGACCGCCTGCACCTGGTGGGACCGCAGGCCGGTGCCCAGCTCGACGCGAGTTACGCCGCCGCCGACCTGATGGTCCTCACCTCCTACGCCGAGACCTACGGCATGGCGGTCACCGAGGCCCTGGCGCGCGGCATCCCGGTGCTCGCGACCGACGTCGGCGGGGTGGCGGAGGCGGTCGGCCGTGCCCCCGACGGCGGGGTGCCCGGCATCCTCGTCCCGCCGGAGGACCCCGCAGCCCTCGCCGCGGAGCTGCGCGGCTGGTTCGGCGAGGCGGACGTACGGCGCCGTCTGAAGGCCGCTGCCCGGGGCCGGCGGGCCGCCCTGGACGGCTGGGCGACCACGGCCCGCAGCCTGGCCGGAGTACTGGGCCGACTGCCGAGCGAACCCAGGAGGGCGGCATGAGGAACACCACCGTGACGAAGCAGAGCGGCAAGATCCCGGCACAGCCGGGGCCGAGGGAGGGTGTCACCCCGGTGAACTCGGAATCTGCCGCTGCCTCTGCCGCGACGTCGGGGGCGGCCTCGGCCGGGGCTCCGACCGCTGCCGAAACGGTCATCCCCGGTGCCGGGCCCGTCGCCCGGCTCGGTGAGCGGCCCGGTGAGCGGCCCACCCTGCGGCTGCGGGACGCCGGGCCCGACGACGCTCCCCGGTACGCGCCCGAGTGGCTGGAGCTGCGGGAGGGACCCGACGCGGCCGCGCGGGCAGGGGAGTTGCTCGATCCGCTGCGGATCCGGCTGGCCAACCTGCCGGGCAAGGCCGGGCTCGTCATCCACGACCTGGGCTGCGGCACCGGCTCCATGGGCCGCTGGCTGGCACCCCGCCTCGACGGCCCCCAGCACTGGGTCCTGCACGACCGCGACCCCTACCTCCTGCACTTCGCCGCCGTCGCCTCCCCGCGCGCGGCCGCCGACGGCAGCCGGGTCACCGTCGAGACCCGCCGCGGCGACGTCGGCCGGCTCACCCCGGACGCGCTCGCCGGCGCCTCCCTGGTGACCGCCTCCGCACTCCTCGACGTCCTCACCCGCGAGGAGATCGACACCCTCGCCGCCGCCTGCACCGGCGCCGGCTGCCCGGCCCTGCTCACGCTCTCCGTGGCCGGCCGCGTCGAACTCACCCCGTCCGACCCGCTGGACGAGGAGATCGCGGCCGCGTTCAACGAACACCAGCGGCGCTCCGGACTGCTCGGCCCCGACGCGATCACCGTCGCCGCCGAGGCGTTCTCCGAGCGCGGCGCGACCGTACGACTGCACCCGAGCGCCTGGCGCCTCGGCTCCGCGGACGCCGCGCTCACCGCGCAGTGGCTGCGCGGCTGGGTCGGGGCGGCGGTGGAGCAGCGCCCGGACCTGAAGGAGCGTGCCGAGCGCTACCTGGAGGAGCGCCTGGAGGCCTGCCGCGCGGGCGAGTTGACGGTCGTCGTCCACCACAGCGACCTGCTGGCCCTGTCCCGTCCGACGGGCGGCGCCGCATGAGCGTGGAGACGGTACGACCGGAGACCGAGCGCCGCGAGAAGGGCCGCCGGCCGGCCACCGACACCGAGCGGGTCGGCGAACTCACCGCGAAGCCGGAGCGACCGACCCTGCCGGGCCGGAGTGACGACCTCCCCAGGGCCGCGGGGCGTGCGAGTCTGTCGGGCGGGAGCGACGACTTCCCCAAGTCCGGGGAGCGGGCGAGTCTGCCGGGCGGGAGCGACGGCCTCCCCAGGGCCGCGGGGCGTGCGAGTCTGTCGGGCGGGAGCGACGACTTCCCCAAGTCCGGGGAGCGGGCGAGTCTGCCGGGCCGGAGTGACGACCTCCCCAGGGCCGCGGGGCGTGCGAGTCTGTCGGGCGGGAGCGACGGCCTCCCCAAGACCGGCGAGCGCGCGAGTCTGCCCGTTCGGCGGCCCGCGCAGCCCGTCGAGCCGGTTGCCTTCTCCCAGCATGCACTCACGCTGCGGGCCGAGGCGCTCCGGAGCCGGGACGACGTGCTCGCGGCCCGCGCCGACGCGATCCTGGCCCGGGCCGAACTGCTCGCGGCCTCCGGGCTGCCGGTCGGGGACCTGACCGCCGCGGCCGTCTCCGGCGACCGGATCGGCGTGATCGTGACCGAGGCCCGGCCTGCCAGGGCCAGGGCACCCCGGTGGCGCACCGCCCTGCGCGGCGTCCTCAACTCCCGCGCCGTACGCACCCACTTCGGCACCGTCGTCGGCGTCACCATCCTCGCCCTCCTGCTGTGGCGCCTCGGCACCGGCGTCTTCCTGGAGGGCCTGCGCCGCATCGACAGCCCCGCGCTCGTCGCGGCGCTCGCCATCGGCGTCCTGACCACCGTACTCAGCGCCTGGCGCTGGCAGTTGGTGGCCCGCGGCCTGCGCATCCGGCTGCCCCTCGGCGCGGCCGTCGCCGACTACTACCGGGCCCTGTTCCTGAACGCGGCCCTGCCCGGCGGCGTCCTCGGCGACGTGCACCGCGCGGTCCGGCACGGACAGAGCGCCGGCGACATGGGCCGCGGCGTCCGCGCCGTCGTCCTCGAACGGGTCGCCGGACAACTCGCGTTGGCGCTCGTCGGCGGCACCATGCTGCTCACGATGGAGTCGCCGGTGCGGGAGGAGGCCCGCCACCTCGCCCCCGCCGTGGGCCTCGCCACTGTCGGCGCGCTCGCCGTGGTCGTCGCCCTGCGGATGAACCGCGCCCCCTCCTCCCGCCGGGGCCAGGCCCTGCGCTCCACCCTCGCCGAGGCGCGGGAGGGCCTGCTGTCCCGCCGCAACTGGCCCGGCGTAGCGCTCTCTTCGGCCGTCATCCTCGCCGGCCACCTCGGCATGTTCGTCCTCGCCGCCCGCATCGCCGGCTCCGGCGCCTCCGTCGCGGCCCTGCTGCCGCTCGCCGTACTCGCCCTGCTCGCGATGGGACTCCCGCTGAACGTCGGCGGGTTCGGCCCCCGCGAGGGCGTCACCGCCTGGGCGTTCGCCGCCGCCGGCCTCGGCGCGGAGACCGGCCTCGCCACCGCGGTCGTCTACGGCGTCCTCAGCTTCGTCGCGAGCCTGCCGGGCGCGGCCGTCCTGGTCGTCCGCTGGTACCAGGGCCTGCGGCGCCCGGCACCCGCTCAGCCCGCGTCGAATGCGGTGAGCGTCGAGAAATACGCGCCGAAGGAGTCCGAGAGGCTCGCCAGCAACGCTTTCCCTTTTTCCGCCGAGCCCAGCGAAGGGCGCCCGATGACACCGGAATCGGTGTAGCCGGACATACCGAGGGTGAGGAGATGACGACGGTCGTCAGCGACGAAATCGGCGCTCTCGTAACCGGGTCGGACACATTCCGGGTGGGCGTGCAGAAGAATGGAGGTCTCGATTTCTCCCGCATGCATGTCGGTGAGCAGCGAGGTGACCACCCCTGCCTCCTGCCGGGCCGCCTCCCAGTCCTCCGCGGCCGGGAAGAGCGCCATCCGCTCCCCGCGCGCGGAGGCCTCCTGGACGACGTTGCCGAGGACGTAGTTGCCGCCGTGTCCGTTGACCACGACCAGCGCCTCGACGCCCGAGCGGCGCAGCGAGGCCGCGATGTCCCGTACCACCGAGTGAAGGGTGACGGCGGAGATGCTGACGGTCCCCGGCCAGGCCGCGTGCTCGTGCGAGCAGGAGATCGTCACGGGCGGCAGCAGATGCACCGGGTACGCGGCGGCGATCTCCCGCGCGACGGCACAGGCGACGAGCGTGTCGGTCGACAGGGGGAGGTACGCGCCGTGCTGTTCGAAGCTGCCGACCGGGAGGACCGCGACCTGTGTTGAGACGCCCGCGCCCCGCGTCCGTACGTCTTCCGTAGTGTCACCCGGCAACAGACCGTACGCCGCCGACCGTATTCCCGAACCACTCATCTTTTCCCGGCCTTTCGTCTCTGCTTAGGAATCAGATCATGACAGAAAAAATTGGCGTACTCGGCAAGAAGCCACCCCAGCGTACGGGCGTGGAACGGGTGGTGAATGCCCCGCTGCCCACCGTGTACGGCAAATTCCAGGCGGTCGGCTACCTCGACCACGACCGCGGTGACGAACAAGTCGCCCTGGTGCACGGTGAGATAGGCACGGAGGACGTCCTCGTCCGGCTGCATTCCGAGTGCCTGACCGGTGACGCCTTCGGCTCCCAGCACTGCGAGTGCGGCGACCAGCTCGACGCCGCGCTGCGGGCGGTCGTCAAGGCGGGCAGCGGCATCGTCGTCTATCTGCGCGGGCACGAGGGCCGCGGCATCGGCCTGCTCGCCAAGCTGCGCGCGATGGCGCTCCAGGCGGAGGGCCTGGACACCGTCGAGGCGAACCTCGCGCTCGGCCTGCCGGTGGACTCGCGGGACTACGGCGTGGCCGCCGAGATCTTCCACGACCTGGGCGTGAAGTCCGTCCGCCTGATGTCCAACAACCCGCGCAAGCGCGAGGCGTTGCTCCAGCACGGCATCAAGGTCGCCGAGACGGTGCCGCTGCTGATCACGCCGTGCGAGAGCAACATCACCTATCTGCGCACCAAGCGGGAGCGGTTGGACCACGTCCTGCCCCATCTGGACGCGGTGGCTCACCTGTCCTGATCACGGGCGGGTTCCGGGACGGGAAATCCGGACAGGAAGAGGGCATGACCGACGACGTCCTCTTCCTCTCCGGGGAACAGGTGGGCCGCCTGCTCGACGCGGACACTGCCATCGCCTCGCAGCGCGCGGCCTTCACGGCCCTCGCCCGCGGGGAGGCCGACCTGGCGCCGAAGATCATGCGGCCGAGCCGCTTCGACGACAGTGTGGTCTTCGCCTATGTCTCCCGGCTGTCCGCCGACTCCGGGGCCGTCGCGAAGTTCGGCAGCGTCAATCCGGGCAACGCGGCGGCCGGGCTGCCCACGATCCACGCCGTGGTCACGGTGCTCGACCCGGCGACCGGCCGCCTGGCCGCGGTCATGGACGGCACCGCGGTGACCACTCTGCGCACCGCCGCCGCGAGCGCCGTCGCCGTCGACGCCCTCGCCACGCCCGACAGCGCGGACCTGGCGGTCCTGGGCTCGGGCACCCAGGCCCTGGCCCATGTGCGGGCGATCGCCCGGGTACGGGACCTGAAGGCCGTACGCCTGTGGAGCCCGACCCCGCACCACCGCGCCCGCGCCGCCGCCACGCTCGCGGACCAGGGTTTCCCCGTCGAGCCGGTCGACACCGCCGAGGACGCGGTGACCGGCGCTTCCCTCGTCGCGACCTGCACCCTGAGCCGGACACCGGTGGTGCTCGGGCGGTGGCTGGCCCCCGGGTGCACGGTGGTGAGCGTCGGTTCCTTCGAACCCACCCGCCGGGAAGCGGACTCCGACGTCCTACGGCGGTCAGCGGCGGTCGTCGTGGACGATCCGGAGACGGCGGCGGGGCATGCCGGTCCGATCGTGGACGCGCTCGCCGACGGGCTGCTGAGCGAGGTCATCGCGCTGGGCGACGTCCTGACCGGCCGCGCCACCGCACGCACCGGCCCCGCCGACATCGTCTACTACAACAGCACCGGCCTCGGCATCCAGGACGCGGCCGCGGCCTGGGCCGTGGTGCGGGCCGCGCGGGGGGAGCACGCATGAGTGTGGTCGTCATCGGCGGCGGGGTGATGGGCACGAGCATCGCCCGCCATCTGGCGCGGGCGGGCGTACGGGACGTCGTGCTGGTCGAGCGGGACGAACTCGCCTCCGGCTCCACCTCGAAGGCCGCGGGCGGGGTGCGGGCGCAGTTCTCCGACGAGCTCAACATCCGGCTCGGGGCGCGGAGCCTGGAGGCGTTCGGCCGGTTCGAGGCGGAGACGGGTCAGGACATCGGCCTGCACCGGGTCGGCTATCTGTTCCTGCTGTCGACGCCGGAGGAAGTCGCCTCCTTCGAGGCGAGCGTCGAGCTCCAGAACTCCCTCGGTGTGCCCAGCCGCATGATCGACCCGGCCGAGGCCCGCCGGCTCTCCCCGCTCATCACCACGGACGGACTGCTGGCGGCCGCCTTCTCGCCCGACGACGGCCACTGCACGCCCGAGTCCGTCGTGTACGGCTACGCGGCCGACGCCCGCCGCCACGGCGCGACCGTCCTGCGCCACACCGAGGTCACCGGCATCGAACTGCGCGGCGACGACATCACCGCCGTCCTGACGACCAAGGGCCGGATCGCCACCGACACCGTGATCTGCGCGGCCGGCGCCTGGTCCCGGGCCGTCGCCGCGATGGTGGGCGTGGACCTGCCCGTCGAACCCCTGCGCCGACAGATCGCCGTCACCGAACCGGTCGAGGGCCTGCCGCCGAACCTCCCGATGACCATCGACTTCACCAGCAGCCTCTACTTCCACACCGAGGGCCCCGGCCTCCTGCTCGGCATGTCCGACCCCGACGAGACCCCCGGCTTCGACACCGCCCCCCACGACCGCTGGATCCCACGCCTCGCCGCCGCCATGGAACACCGCGCCCCCGCCCTCCTCGACCTGCGCCGCACCGGCGGCTGGGCGGGCCTGTACGAGATCACCCCGGACCACAACGCCCTGATCGGCGAAGCCACTTCGGTCTCCCGCTTCCTGTACGCGACCGGCTTCTCCGGCCACGGCTTCCTCCAGGGCCCGGCCGTCGGCGAGGTGGTCCGTGACCTGTACCTGGGCCGCGTACCCTTCGTGGACGTCAGCCCCTTGAGCGCCGGCCGGTTCGCGGCCGACGCCCCGCGTCCGGAGGCCAACCGCGTATGACCGAGCTCCATCTGTGGCTGCGCCACGAGGACCGTTCCACCGAACGGCGCACGCCGATCGTGCCCTTGGACGCCCGGCGGCTGGTCGAGAGCGGGGTGCGGCTGACCGTCGAGGATTCCCCGCAGCGGATCTTCCCGATCGAGGAGTACGAGGCGGTCGGCTGCGGAGTCGAACCGGCGGGTTCGTGGATGTCCCGGGCACCGCGGGACGCCGTGGTCGTCGGCCTGAAGGAACTCCCGGACCGGCCCGCGTCCTTGACGCACCGTCACATCTTCTTCGGGCACGCCTACAAGGAGCAGCCCGGCGCCGTGGACCTCCTGCGGAGGTTCGCCGCCGGGGGCGGGGCGCTGCTCGACCTGGAGTACCTGGTCGACGACCAGGGGCGCAGGCTCGCCGCGTTCGGCTACTGGGCCGGCTATCTGGGCGCCGCCCTCGCCGTCCTCCAGCACCGGGGCAGGCTCGCCGCTCCGCTCACGCCCACCTCCAAGGAGGAACTGGACGAGATCCTCCGCCCGGCCGCCGGGGACGAGGAGTTCACGGCGCTGGTGATCGGGGCGCTGGGCCGCAGCGGCCGGGGCGCCCGCGTCGCCCTGGATACCGCCGGGATCGGGGCGACCGCCTGGGACCTGGCGGAGACCCGTGCCCTGGACCGCCCCGCCCTGCTCGCCCACGACGTCCTGGTGAACTGCGTCCTCGCCACCAGCCCCATCCCGCCCTTCGTCCGCGAGGAGGACCTGGACGACCCGGACCGCCGGCTGCGCACCCTCTCCGACGTCACCTGCGACGTCGGCTCACCCCTCAACGTCCTCCCCGTCTACGACCGCACCACCGAGTGGACGGACCCCGTGCGCCGGCTGCGCAAGGAGCCCCCGCTCGACCTGATCGCCATCGACAACCTGCCGTCCCTGCTCCCGCGCGAGTCCAGCACCGACTTCTCCGCGTCCCTGCTGCCCCAGCTCCTGGACTTCGAGACCGGCGGGCCCTGGGGGCGCTGTCTGGACCGGTTCCATCAGGCCTGCCGTGAACTCGGCATCGAGGAAGGGGAGTTCCGCCGTGACTGAACCCGGCGCCGCCGCGCCCGATCCGGTCCCCGCGACCGGCACCGTTCACTGGATCGGCGCCGGGCTCTCCACCGGCAGCGGTCTGGCCGCCCTGTGCGACACGGTCGACCGTGTGCTGCTGTGGCACCGCACCGAGGAACGCGCGGAGGCGGCCCTCGAAGCGCTGGGACTCAACGGACAGGCCGTGCCCCGCGCCTACACCCTGTCCGCGCTCGCGGCCGAACTGGCGCCCGGCGACGTCGTGGTGTCGATGCTGCCCGCGCCCGAGCACGCCGGGATCCTGGCCGTCTGCGTCCGCGAGAGCGCCCACTTCGCCTGCTCCAGCTATGTCTCCGACGCCGTCCTCGACCAGGTCCCGGACGCGGAGAAGGCCGGGGTCGTCGTCCTCACCGAGGCGGGGCTCGACCCGGGCATCGACCACCTCTTCGCGCACAGCCTGGTCTCCCGCGCCCGCGCGGCCATCGGCGACCGTACGACAGCCTCGTACCGTCTCACCTCGTACTGCGGCGGAGTGCCCGCGGTCCCGAACGACTTCCGGTACCGCTTCAGCTGGGCCCCCGCCGGTGTCCTCAACGCCCTGCGCTCGCCCGCCCGTTACATCGAGGACGGCACCGCGACCACCGCCGACCGGCCCTGGGAGGCGACCCGGACGCATGTCGTCGACGGCGAGGCCTTCGAGGTCTACCCCAACCGCGACAGCGTGCCCTTCGTCGAGCAGTACGGTCTGCCGTCCGGCTGGACGGCGGAGACCTTCGTGCGCGGCACCCTGCGCCTGGAGGGCTGGCTGCGGGCGTGGGAGCCCGTCTTCGAGGAGCTGAAGGCCGGCGACGACGCCCGGATCGCCGCGCTGGCCCAGGAGTTGGCGGCCCGCTACCCGACGACCGAGGAGGACCGCGACCGGGTCGTCCTCGCCGTGTCGCTCGACGTGACGGGTGCGGAGGGCCGGACCTGGTCCGGCGGCTACCTCCTCGACCTGGAGGGCGACGACGAGGACAGCGCGATGGCCCGCTGTGTCTCCCGCACCCTCGCCCTCGGCGTGCGGCACATCCTCGACGGCTCTCTGCCGGCGGGACTGAACCGGGCCGCCGAGACCGCCGCCCGGTCCGAACAGTGGCTGGGCGAACTCGCCCGTGAGGGCGTCCACTTCACCCTGCGTGTGGACGCATAGGTTCGAGTGGACGCATAGGTCCTATTCGACGATCGCTTCGTGCACCAGTCGCTTGAGGTCCGGGAACAGCTTCAGCGTCTTGGGCCGCACCTGCGTGTAGAACTGCACGGTCAGGTCGCGGCCCGGGTCCACCCAGAAGGTCGTCGAGGCGGCCCCGCTCCAGCCGAACGCGCCCAGCCCCGTGGGCGCTTGAGTGCGGGCGGGGTCGATCACCACGGAGACGCCGAGGCCGAAGCCCATGCCGTCGTTGTTCGGCTCGTCGTGCGCCGGCCTGCTGCCGAAGGACCGCAAGTCAGCGCCGTCCGGCAGGTGGTTGGAGGTCATCAGGCCGACCGTGTCGGCGGACAGCAGCCGGGTGCCGTCGAGTTCGCCCCGGCCGCGCAGCATCTCCATGAAGCGGTGCATGTCATGGGCGGAGGCCGCCATCCCGCCGCTGCCGGACAGCAGCCGGGGGCGGCCGTGCAGCGGGAGACCGAGGACCGGCTCGATACCGCCGTCCTCCGTCTCGCCGTACAACTCCGAGAGCCTGCCCGCCTGTTCGGGCGAGACGCAGAACCCGGCGTCGGTCATCCCGAGCGGGCCGAAGACCCGCTCCGCGCAGAACACGTCGAGCGGCTGACCCGAGACGACCTCGATCACCCGGCCCAGCACATTGGTGGCGACCGAGTAGTTCCACTCGGTGCCCGGCTCGAACTGGAGCGGCAGGCGCGCGTACACGTCGACCGTCTCCGCCAGCGTCGAGCCCATCACCACCGAGGACTCCAGACCGGCCGCCGTGTACAGGGCGTCGACCGGGTGGGAGTGGTAGAAGGCGAAGGTCAGACCCGCGGTGTGGGTCAGCAGATGGCGGATCAGTATCGGCCCGTCGGCCGGGCGGGTGGTGAGGCCTTCGCCCTCGCCGGAGACGTACACGCGCGGCTCGGCGAAGGCGGGGAGGTGCTGTTCGAGCGGGTCGTCCAGGGAGAGCCTGCCCTCCTCCACCAGGAGCAGCGCGGCGACCGAGGTGACCGGCTTGGTCATCGAGTAGATCCGCCACAGCGTGTCCGCCTCGACGGGCAGCCCGGCCGCGAGGTCGCGCCGGCCCATCGTCGTCAGGTGGGCGACCCGGCCGCCCCGGGAGACCGCGACGAGGTAGCCCGGCATGCGTCCTTCGTCGACCCAGTGCGCGAAGTGCTGGTCGAGGCGGTCCAGCGCCTTCACGTCCAGCCCGACCTCACCCGGGTCGACCTCTTGTCGCAGCTGTGCCATGGCTCTCCTTCGTCGCGTCCGTCGAGGTGCGATGCGGCATACCCGCCCGCGAGCACCTCAGACATCATCGTCGCGCAGGAACACCGCCCGGGACCCCGGGTCGGCCGTGATCGCCGACCACCGGCCGGGGAATGCGCCGTGCGGCCGGGCCGGTTGTTCCCGGCATGACTCAGGACGCGACACAGGACGCACTGCTCCGGCTGCTCTCCCGCGGCCACGGCGGGGTGCTCGTCACCCTCAAGCGCGACGGCCGCCCCCAGCTGTCGAACGTCAGCCACGCCTACTACCCGGACGAGCGGATCATCCGGATCTCCGTCACGGACGACCGCGCCAAGACCCGCAACCTGCGCCGGGACCCCCGCGCCTCCTACCACGTGACCGCCGGGGACCGCTGGGCGTACACGGTCGCCGAGGGGACGGCCGACCTGACACCGGTCGCGAAGGACCCGCACGACGAGACGGTGGAGGAGCTGATCCGCCTCTACCGCGACGTCCAGGGCGAACACCCCGACTGGGACGACTACCGGGCGGCCATGGTCCGCGACCGGCGGCTGGTGGTGCGGCTGAAGGTGGAACGGGCGTACGGCATTCCGGAGCGCGGCTGAGGACGCTACCGGGGCCGCTCGATCGCCGCGACCCCCTCGGGGACGGCCAGGTACACGTGCCGGCCGTCCACCACCGGCCGGTACTCCGTGCGGACCGGCATGCCCGGGTCCAGCACGCACCGGGTCACGCCGCCGGCGTCCACCACGTACAGCGACGCGCCGAGGAGCACGTGGACGAGGCCGCCGTGGACGGTGGGCTCGCTGTGCGCGCCCCTGCCGGGGGCCTCGACCGTCCACACCGTCCGCCCGTCCCGGTCGACGGCCTTCAGCTCGTTCGAGGACGCGCTCACGACCAGGTCGCCGAGGACGGTGTGCGGCGGGACGACGACCGCCCCGCCGAAACGCGGGGGCCATCCGGTCGCGGAGTCCCGCCCGGACGCCGGCAGCAGCCGCCCGTCCACGGGATCCAGGGCGAACACCACCTCGTCGTTGCGCACGTACACCACGTCCTCCGCGACCACCGGCTGCTGGCCCAGCTTCCCCGGCAGCCGGGTGCTCCAGGCGACGCTCCCGTCCGCGCGGTACGCGCGCACCGTGCTCCGCATCGCGAACCGGTCGGTGGTCACCAGCACGAGGCCACGGGCCACGACGGGGAGCGTGTCGTACGAGTCGTAGCCGCCCCGGTCGAACACGCGCTCCCAGCGGACGCGGCCGTCCACGCCCACCGCGCACAGCCGCCCGCCGTTCCGGTACACGCAGTAGACGCCGTCGTCCGTGGCCACGGACGCGGTGACCGGGCCTGTGCGGGCCCGAGGCTTCTCGACGGGCGTCGACCAGAGGTCCGTCCCGGTCCGGGACACGGCGTACAGGCTGCCGTCCATGGCCCCGAAGTACAGCCGGTCGCCGTCGGGGGAGGGGGTGACGGCGGGGCTGCCGAGTTGTCCGCTGAGCATGCCGTGCCGGGAGAGCCACTGCACGGTCACGGGCCGGGGGTCGGGCGGCAGGGGGTCGGGCTCGGGCTCCGGTGGCGTGCCGTCGCCGTCGTCGCGGTCGCGCAGCCACAGCCAGGCCCCGGCGGTGAGCAGGGCTCCGGCCGCGAGCGCTTGCAGCGTGCGTCGGCGGGTCGGGGGCGGGGCGGGCGTGTCGGCGGGGTTCTCTGACAGACAGCGGGCGACCAGGTCCCGTACACCGTCCGGCAGGTCCGACAGATCCTTCTGCAAGGGCACACGCCCCGACGCCGCGTACGCGAGGACCGAGCCCAGCGCGAACACGTCCTCCGCAGGCCCCACTTGGCCGCCCATGTGGCTGACACCGAGGTCGACGATCCGCGGTCCGTCCGCACCGAGCACCACGCTCGACGGGTCGAGACCCCCGTGGACCAGGCCCTGCGCATGGATCGCGTCGAGCGCCTCGCCCAGCGCGGCCGCCAGCAGCCGTACGGCTTCCTCGGGCAGGGGGCCTTGACGCCGGACGGCCTCGCGCAGGTCGGGACCGTCGATGAACTCCGTTGCGATCCAGGGGTGTTCACTCTCGGTGTCCGCGTCGACGATCCGCGCCAGGTACGTCCCGGGACCGGCCGCGATCCTCCGCGCCGCGCAGACCTCCTCGTGGAAACGGGCACGGAAGACCGGGTCCGCCGCCAACTCCACCCGCACGACCCTCACGGCCAGGTGCGTACCGTCCGCCGCCTCGGCCAGGTACACCTCGCCCAGACGACCGGCACCGAGTCCACCCAGGACCCGGTACGGCCCGACCCTCCAAGGATCCGTCCCGCGCAGCCGCCGCACCCCGAACTCCCCCTGCTCGACCCCGCAGAAGCGAGCGTATAGGCGGGCGTACGCTCCCGTGTGACAGCTGATGCACAGGTGAACTGCGGTGCATGGCACGGTGGGTGATGTCTCGTCACCTCCGCCGCCACTCGCTAGGGTTGATCCACTGCGAGGACCACGGGCGGGGGAGTGCACGGCATGATCGATCTGATCTCGGTGGGAGCGATCAGCGCGGTGCTGACCGCTGTCGGAGGCGGCATGGCGGGCGAGGCCGGCCGCTGGGCCTGGGAGTCGGCGGGCGGACTGGTCCGGCGCATCGCCGGACGCGAGGTGACCGCGCCCACCACCGCCGACCAGATCGACGAGGTGGCCCGCCTGGTCCACGATCGGGTGCACCAGGACGCGCAACTCGCCCGTTCCTGGACCCTGTTCGCCCGCACCGCACCCGTACCCGGCGCGCCCCGGCGGCTGCGGCGCCCGCAACTGCCCGACGCCCCGCGCTACTTCACGGACCGGGAGCGGGCCGTGAAGCTGCTCGACAAGGAGGCGTCCCGCCCCTTCGAGGGCCGCCCGCGCCTCGCCCTCCTGCACGGGCCCGAGGGCATCGGCACCACCACCCTCGCCTGCCACTGGGGCTGGCGGCAGACCGCCCGCTTCCCCGACGGCCAGCTCTACGTCGATCTGCGCACCCGTACCCCCGAACTCGCCCTGGGCGATCTCCTGCGCCAACTCGGCGTCCCGGACGCGGAGATGCCTCCGTCCCTCCAGGGCCGTGCCGACCTCTTCCGGGACTGCGCGGCCGACCGGCGGATGCTGCTCGTCCTCGACCACGCGGAGTCCCTCGCGCAGGTACGGCCGCTGCGCGCCTCGGCGCCCGGGGTGTTCACCCTCGTCATCGCCCGCCAGCCGCTCGCCGGACTCGGCGCGCTGGAGATCCCGGTCGGACCGCTCGCGAAGAAGGACGCGAGGCAGATGCTGGAGCGGATCGTCCCCGAGTCCGTCTTCGCCGAGGTGCGCCGCAGCTTGCCGGCCGTCCTGGACCGGTGCGCCGGCTCGCCGTACGCCCTGCACTCCGCCGCACTCGGGCTTGCGGCGAGTCCTTCGCGGGGGCTCCCCGAGCCGGCGGGGCCGGGCGAGCCCCCGGGCCCGGCGGCGCCAGGGCGTCCTGGCGAGCCCTCCGATCCTGGCGGACCCGCGGATACCGGCGCACTCGGTCATCCGGCTGCGCCCAGTGATCCTGCCGCGCCCGTGGACCCGCCTGCGTCCACGCGTCCCGGCGCACCCGTAGGTCAGGGGGTGCCGACGAACCCCGGCGTCCCCGCGACCGACCCCGTCCGCACGGCCGTCGAGCACGCCTACCGCCGCCTCGCCCCCGACGCGGCCCGCCTCTACCGTCTCGCCGGTCTGCGCGACTGGCCGGGCCTGGACGCCGCCGCGGCGGCCCGTGCCGCGGACTGCGAAGTCACGGACGCCGCACGGCACTTGGCCGACCTCACCACCGCGCTGCTCCTCGAAGAGACCGCCGCAGGCCGGTACCGCTACCGTGCCGCCGCCCGGTCCCACGCCGAGCGCGAAGCGGTCCTGGTCGACGGCATCGGGGCCTGCTCCGCAGCCGTCGCCCGGGTCGTCGAGCACTACCGGGACCTGGCCGTGGGCGCCGCCCGGGCCGCGCTCCCGGAGAGCTGGCGGACGCCCACCGCCCCCTCGCCGGTCACCTTCGCCGACAAGGGCACGGCCGTCGCCGCCCTCGCCGCCGACGCCCCCGGCCTGGTCGAAGCCGTGCGCACCGCCGAGGAGTTCCACGACCCGGACACCGTCGTGCTGGTGGGCAGGGCCCTGTGGCCGCTCCAGCTCAAGGCCGGTCACCTCGACGTCGTCCTGCCCGCCCTGCGCACCGCCGCGAGGGTCGCCGACGAGCACCTGCCCGGCACCCGCACCGCCGCCGCCCTGCACTTCCAGCTCGCGCACTGCCTCATGGAGACGCGCCGTTGGGACGAGGCCGAACCGGAGGCGCGTGCCGCCGTCCGCGACGAACGCACGGCCGGACACACCCGCGGCCACGCCTCCGCCGTCGAACTCCTCGGCCTGCTGCGGATGCGCCAGTGGCGGTTCGCCGAGGCGTACGCCTGCTTCGAAGAGGCCTACGGCATCTACGACTTGATCAGTCCTGACGACGAGGACCACGGCGACCTCCCGCGCGCCCGCGCCCTCCTGGACCGGCACAAGGGGCGCGCCCTCGGGTATCTCGGGCGCCGGGAGGAGGCGGTGGACCACCTCAACCGCGCGCTGGAGATCTTCCGGGCCGGACCCACTGCAGAGACCTACAACACGGCGCGCACGCTCACCGACCTCGCCGACTTCCATCTGGAGGGCGGGGAGCCGCAGCTGGCCCTGCCGCTGATCGACGAGGCGCTCGGTCAACTCGGCCGCGAACAGGCCGAGTTCCATGTGATCCGACTCCAGGCACTGCGGGAGCGCTGCGTCACGCCGGAGTGATGTCCACCTGGCGGTCCGTCCCGCCGGTGCGGACCACCAGCACCTCATCCCATGCCTTGCCCGCCGCTAGCCACGCGTGCAGGGCCGACGCGTACACGGCCGGATCCGCGTCAGCGCCGGGCCCGGCCGTCAGCCGCAGCAGCGCTCCGGCCCGGGTGCGCACGACGCAGGACGACGGCGATGTGACATACGCGGCGAGCGCGCAGTGCGGATACCGGTCGAGGACCTCCGCGCTCCAGCGCGCGGGCGGCCCGAGCCGCGGATCGTCCTCGGCGCCGTACCGGAACACCACGTCAGCCAGGTCGAGTTGATCCGTCTCCCGGGTGTCCTCGTGGATCGCCGTGTGCACCTCGAAGCCCTCCTCGTACGGCGGCTCGTGCGGGCCCGCGAACCGGGTGACCGCGATCTCGCCGGACCCGAGCAGCCGGGTCAGCACCCGGAGCGGGACGGTCGGCACCGGCGGTTCGTACGGCGGGAGTTCGAGCGGTTCGAGGCGCGCGGGTGCGTCGGGCTCGGGGAGGTCGAGGGCGTCGTAGAAGAGGCGGCGCAGCCGGGCGGCGGACTCGCCGGGGACGGAGCTGACGAACTCGGCGGGTTCGGGCGGGGGTTGGTGCCCGTCGATGAGTGACCGCAGCTGGGCGCGCAGGGGTTGCGTGGGGTCCAGGCGGGGTGCCGTACGGACGAAGGCGTGGACTGGGGCGTCGGGGGCGAGGCCGGAGAGGGGTGCGGCGCCGAGGAGGACCGGGGTGCCGAGGGCGGCGGCGTAGTAGGTGACCGAGCCGTGGTCGCCGATGACCGCGTCGGCGGCGATCAGGGCCTGGCGCCAGCCGTGCAGGGGGTCGACGAGGGCGAGGCCCGCGCGGCGGGCGCGGTCCAGCCAGGCCCTGATCTGGCCGGGGCCGTGGCCGTGCCAGACGTTGGGATGCAGGACCGCGGCGAGCCGGTACTCGTCGGCCGGGAGTTCCGAGGTCAGCCGGGGCAGCAGGGAGGGGAGGAGGTCGTCGCCGCCGTCACCGAACAACGACTCGGGGTTCCAGGTGGAGTTGAGGACGACCAGCCGCTGACCACGGCCCACACCGAGTGCGCGGCGAAAGCGGTCGCGGTGCGGGCGGGCCGCCAGCATGCGGTCCCAGCAGGGGTCTCCGGCGAGTACGGCGGTCGGGGCTGCCTCGGGACACACGGCGCGGAGACGGTCGTACTGCTCGGGGTGAGAGAGGACGAGAACATCGGCGATCGGCTTCCCGTCGGAGTCGAGCAGCCACTCGGGCGAGAGCCCGAAGACGGGCGCACCCGGCTCCACCGACGCCCACCCCGCCGACCCGTTGCCCGGTGTCGGGTGTCGGGTGTCGGGTGTCGCCAGCCTCTTAGTATATCCGACACCATGCGACAACACGCTCAATACGCCTGAAAGTGACCGGAGTTGACCGCCGAAGCTCGCCGCGATCACCAAGGCGACCGGCGTGGCCACGGCCTGTTCCCACGGCAGCACGGGCACACCGGTATCGGCCAGCAACTCCGCTACCCCGGCCCGGAAAGCGGACGATCCCGGGCAGGTGGCCAGCAACTGCACCCGGAAGTCGTCGTGGAAGAGCGGCAGCACGTCCGACAACCGCGTCGCCGCGGTCACGTTGTGGACGACGACCAGCACCTTCCGCGCACCCGCCCGCGTGGCCCACCGCGCCGAGTCGTCCCCGACCGGCACCCGTATCCATGCGTCCCCCGTCACCTGCCCGTCCACCCTTCGTCCCTGTGCGCACGACCGGGCAACGATAGTCAACGGCCGATCCCGTGCATGCCGGACCCCCGGAGCCGTCAAGGGCGACCGGGGGCCGGGGAGGTCGTAAGAGGTCAGGCCGTCACCGTCTCCGCGCGCGAGGGCTCACGGGAGGCGCGCGTGCCCAGATCCGGGGTCGGGATCTTGTGTGTCTCGCGGGCCGTCAGGGCGGCCAGTACCGGTGGGACGCACAGCGCCGCCGTGAAGAGGGCCACCGCGGACCAGTCCGTGCCGTCGGACCCGGCGATCTGGGCCGCGAAGGTGACCGCGAAACCGGCCACGGCGAAGCCGATCTGCGTGCCGATCGCCATGCCGGACAGCCGGACCCGGGTCGAGAACATCTCGCCGTAGAAGGAGGGCCAGACACCGTTCGCGGCGCTGTAGACGACACCGAAGGTGACGATGCCGAGGAACAGGATCAGCGGGTAGTTGCCCGTGGAGATCGCCCACAGGTACAGGAACATCATCACCGCACTGCCCACCGCGCCGACCAGGAACACCGGGCGCCGCCCGATCCGGTCCGACAGCGTCGCCCACGCGGGGATCGCGCCGAGCGCGACGAGGTTGGCCAGCGCCCCCACCCACAGCATCGAGGACCGGCTCATCCCCACCGCGTCGCTCGTCGCGTACGCCAGCGCCCACACCGTGAAGATCGTGGAGACCGAGGCGATCAGCGCGCCCCCGATCACCCGCAGCACATCCGCCCAGTGCTCCCGCAGCAGCACCGCCAGCGGCAGCTTCGGCACGTCCCCGGACGCGGCCTGCTGCTCGAACGCCGGCGTCTCGTCCAGCTTGCGCCGGATCACGAACCCGACCACGGCGACCGCGACGCTCATCCAGAACGGCACCCGCCAGCCCCACGACAGCAACTGGTCCTCGGGCAGCGCGGCCACCGGAATGAAGACCAGCGTGGCGAGCAGCTGACCGCCCTGCGTGCCGCTGAGCGTGAAGCTCGTGAAGAAGCCCCGCCGGTGCGAGGGCGCGTGCTCCAGCGACATGGAGTTCGCGCTGGCCTGCTCACCGGCGGCCGAGATGCCCTGGAGCACCCGGCACAGCACCAGCAGCACCGGGGCGAGGGTGCCCACCTGGTGGCGGGAGGGCAGACAGCCGATGAGGAAGGTCGACAGGCCCATCAGGATCAGCGTGAAGACCATGATCTTCTTACGGCCGACCCGGTCGCCGAAGTGTCCGAGGAAGAGCGCCCCGACCGGCCGGGCCGCGTACGCGACACCGAACGTGGCCAGCGACAGCAGGGTCGCGGTGGCCGGATCGGACTCGTCGAAGAAGACCTTGGGAAAGATCAGGGCTGCGGCGCTGCCGTAGATGAAGAAGTCGTAGTACTCCAGGGCGCTGCCGATCCAGGCGGCGGTGGCGGCCTTTTTCGGTTGCCCGACGGCTTCGGCGGGGACGGACACGGCGTTGCTCCTTCGGGGGACTCCGGGAGCTACCCAGTCGCGGTTAATTAACCCACTGGGTAGTTAATGAGCGGTTGCCGAGGATGTTGCGCCCGCGTTTCCCGGGTGTCAAGAGGTGGCGACGTCCGGAATCAATCCGTCGCGCGTTCCGCGGTCAGGTACGCGATCACCATGTCCCCGAGCATCGCGCGGTAGTGCTCGCGCTGCTCCGGCGCGACCAGGTCGCGGCCGAAGAGCGCCCCGAAGGTGTGCCGGTTGGCGACCCGGAAGAAGCAGAACGAGCTGATCATCGCGTGCAGGTCGACCGCGTCCACGTCCGCCGTGAACAGGCCGGACCTGCGGCCCTCGTCCAGGATCCGGCGGATCACGTCCAGCGCCGGCGAGCCGATCCTGCCGAGCTTCTCGGAGGCGGCGATGTGCTCGGCCCCGTGGATGTTCTCGATGCTGACCAGGCGGATGAAGTCGGGGTGCTGCTCGTGGTGGTCGAAGGTCAGCTCCGCGAGCCGCCGGATGGCCGCGACCGGGTCCAGGTGCTCCACGTCCAGCGACTGCTCGGCCTCCCGGATCACGGTGTACGCGCGCTCCAGGACGGCCGTGAAGAGCTGCTCCTTGCCGCCGAAGTAGTAGTAGATCATCCGCTTGGTGGTGCGGGTGCGGGCGGCGATCTCGTCGACCCGGGCGCCGTCGTAGCCGGCCCGCGCGAACTCCCGCGTCGCCACGTCGAGGATCTCGGCCTGGGTGCGGGCGGCGTCGCGGATCCGCCCGTTCGGTCGTGCCGGTTCGTCGACGCTGGTCATCGGGTTCCTTCGGGAGTACGGCTCCGGTGTCGCAGATTCTAGAAGGCGAGCGACCGCCCGCCCGCGGGACCTCCGCGGGAGCGCGCCGGGGCCTTCCCCGGGGGCTGCCCGGCTGATATAGCTAACGTACTGGTTCGTACATTAACGCTCGGCTCAGGAGGTCCGCGTGGCCAAGGACTCGTTTCTCGTCGGACTGATCGGCGCGGGCATCGGACCCTCGCTCAGCCCGGCGCTGCACGAGCGGGAGGCGGACCGGCAGGGCTTGCGTTACCTGTACCGGCTCATCGACATCGACGCCCTCGGCGTACGCCCCGAGGCGGTCGGTGAGCTGGTGCGGGCCGCCCGCGATCTCGGTTTCGACGGGCTCAACATCACCCACCCCTGCAAGCAGCTGGTGATCGAGCACCTGGACGGGCTCTCCGCGCAGGCCGAGGCGCTCGGCGCGGTCAACACCGTCGTCTTCGAGGACGGCCGCGCGACCGGTCACAACACCGACGTGACCGGCTTCGCGGCCTCCTTCGCCCGGGGGCTGCCCGACGTGCCGCTGGAGCGGGTCGTACAGCTGGGCGCGGGCGGCGCGGGCGCGGCCGTCGCGCACGCCGCGCTCACCCTGGGCGCGGGCCGGGTCACCGTGGTGGACGCGCTGGCCGACCGGGCCGCCGACCTCGCCGCCTCCCTCACCCGCCACTTCGGCGCGGGACGGGCGACCCACGCGACCCCGGAGCGGCTGGCGGAGCTGCTCGCCGAGGCCGACGGCATCGTGCACGCGACCCCCACGGGGATGGCCGCCCACCCCGGCCTGCCCTTCCCGGCAGAGCTGCTGCACGCCGGGCTGTGGGTCGCCGAGGTGGTCTACCGCCCGCTGGAGACCGAACTGCTGCGCACCGCCCGCGCGTTGGGCTGCGCCACGCTCGACGGTGGGGGCATGGCGGTCTTCCAGGCGGCCGACGCGTTCCGGCTGTTCACCGGACGGGAGCCGGACGCGCCGCGGATGCTCGCGGACATCACGGAGCTGGCGGGGGCGGTGGGCGCCCCCAAGTAGCGTCGTCCTACTGCCGGTTGACCGTCCGCGTCACGCCCGCGAAGACCGTCGTGGCCAGGATCCAGCCCGCGATGACCAGGGCGTACGACAGCCACTGGTACACCCCTCGCGGCGCGAAGGCGCCCTCCTGGCCGAAGGAGATCACCGGAAGCAGCAGGTCGAGGGTGTAGAACAGCGCGTTGAAGCGCGGGGCCTCGTCCGCCTTGAGAGCCGGCGGGTGGTGGAGGCCGTAGGCGATCGTGCCGATCGCGAGCAGGGAGACCAGCCAGACGCCGGCGCGCAGCGGGTGGAAGCCGTAGCCGACGGTGGCGTCCTGGACATGGCCCCACACCCGTCCGTACCAGGGCAGGGTGGCGCGGCGCCGGCGCTGCTTGGCGAGCTGGACCTTCCGGGCCGCGTCGTCGTCGCCGATCCTGCGGTAGGCGGCGGTCAACTGCTCGTAGCCGTGCGGGACATACCCGTCGCCGTCGCGCTCCAGCATCGGCAGCCGGCGCTCGGCGGGCTCGTGCGGGGTGAGGGTGGTGTAGGTGAGGTTGTTGAGCAGTACCTCGTCCGGCACCGCGTCCGGGTCGAGGAAGAGGACGTCGGTCTGTGTGCGGCGCAGGTTGAGGGTGCCCTCCATGGGGGTGCCCCGGCGCAGCCACAGCTCCCCGAAAGTGCAGCTGCTCGCCCGCAGCGCCGCGTCGCCGGGATTGACGAGGTGGGCGTACGACAGGTCGAGGCGGCCCGTGACGCGGGCGCCCCGCAGCCCGATCCAGCCCTGCACTCGCGCGTGCCGGAGCAGGACGTCGCCGTCCACGGTGAGGGTCTCGGCGTCGAGGACGTGCCTGCCGGGGAAGCTGAGCCGCGCCTCGTTGAGGTTGACCGATCCGGCGATGTTGGCACCGTTGAGCCGCATCTCGCCGTCGATCCGCAGGCCCGGGGCCCACAGGTCGTCACCGGTGGTCATCTGGTTGAGCTGGAGCACCGGTTCGGGGGCGTCCACGGCCGTCAGGTGGGCCCGCTCCATGAACAGCGCGTTGCTGATCTGGGCGCCGCCGAGCCGTACCGGTCCGTGGATCCGGGAGTGCGAGAGCCGCAGTACGCCCTCCACCCGTACCGCGCCCGCGGTGAGCCCGGGCAGGACGGAGGCGCCGAGATTCAGCTGGCGCAGCCGGGCCCCGTAGAACTGGGGGACGCCCGCGAAGAAGCAGTGGCTCATCCGCACGGCGTGGTCGCAGTTGCCGTACCGCATGTCCAGGGTGCCGCTGATCCGGGCGCCCGCCACTTTCAGCGCGGCGATCTCCCCTTCTTCCTGCGGTCCGCTGAGCAGCAGGGCCCGTATCACGGTCGCGCGGACGGTCCGTTCGGGACCCCAGTCGGCACCGTCCGCCGGATCGTCGTCCTCCGCCGTACGGAAGTCCACGGCCTCGCCCCGGGAAAACGCCCGCCACACCCGCAGTTCGGCCGGTGTCAGGTTGTCGATCTCCATCGGAGGTGACTCTGACGCGACCGTGCACGACTGTCAACAGGCCGCCGTGGCGCCCGTGGTGGGCCTTTCGGGCCACCCGCCTCAGAAGCCTCCGATACCGAAGCCGCGCCTGCGGACGGACGGCGTCGGGACCTCCGGTGCGGGTACCTCCGGTCCGGGACCTCGTCCGGCGGGAACGGCGACACCTCGACCGAGTCGATCCAGGGCTCGAAGACCTCCGATCGCGTCTCCCACTCCGGCCGCCACTCGATCTCGTCGAGGAAGCTCTCCTCGTCGAGCGTCCGCAGTGGCGGGGCGATCGGCTCGATCGTAGGCGCGGCCGCGCCCAGTTCGGCGAGGGTCCTCACCAGGTCGCGTACGTGCCTCTGGTACTCGGCCCTGCCGAGCATCGCCGTCACATCGTTGATCACCGTGAACGCGGTGGGCGCGACAGCGTACTTGAGCGCCTTGAGCCCGCCCCTGACCAGCGGGTCGCAGCCCCGTGTCACCTGGTCGGCCACCGTGAACGCCTGGTGTACGCCGTCCGCGGAGGGGAAGCGGACGGCGGTGTTGAGGTCGAAACCGGCGCCGACGAGCCGTTCCCCGAAGTGGCGCGGCTCGACGGGCACGGACCGCCGCCGGAACGTGGCCCGGACGTCCGCCAGGTCGAGGTCGTACGCGGTGAGAGCCGTGGCCAGATCGAGCATGCACCGCAGCGTGCCGCGGGCTCGCCGCGGGTCGGAGAAGATACGGCGGCGCTGGTGCTCGCGTTTCTCGCCGGTGATCGCCGCCATGAGATCGACGAGACGCTCGTCGGCCTCGGCGGCCCGCCGCCCGAAGTCCTCGGCGTGCGGGCCGTCGAGGAGGGCGAGGGCCGAGAGCGCCGCCCGCCGCAACGCCCGTGCGGCGCCGACCACTTCACGACGGGGGGCCAGGGGCGATTTCGTGATCCGTGCGCTGTCCGGGAGAGCCGTCATGGCATCCACCTAATTCGCTCCGCGTGGGTCATTCATCCCTACCCGCCGCGAACCCCGGACCACCTCGTTCCGCCGCACCGGCGCCGACCGGGGCGAAGTCCCCACGGCGCGCTACGGCTTGGTGTTCCACTCCGCGATCACCGGACGGTTGTGCTCCAGCGAGAGCCGGCCGACCGTCCCGGTCGCGAGCTGGAACAGACGGCCCTCCCGAGGGGGCAGCCCGAGTCGGCGGGCCGTCAGTACCCGGAGGAAGTGGCCGTGTGCCACGAGGATCACGTCACCGTCGGGCAGCGCGGCCGAGACGCGGGACAGGACCCGGTCGGCGCGGCGGCCGATCTCCTCGGGCGACTCGCCGGGATGTCCCTCGGGGCCGGGCGGTACTCCGTCGGTCCACAGGTCCCAGTCGGGGCGTGCCCGGTGGATGTCGACCGTGGTGATGCCCTCGTAGCCGCCGTAGTCCCATTCGTGCAGGTCCGGTTCGACGACGGACCCGGTGACGCCCGCGAGTTCGGCGGTGCGGATCGCCCGGCCGAGCGGGCTGGTCAGAGCCAGTGCGAAGGTCCGCTGCGAGAGGAGCGGAGCGAGCGACTTGGCCTGCTCCTCACCGTCCGGGGTGAGGGGCAGGTCGGTCCAGCTGGTGTGCTGTCCCGACCTGCTCCACTCCGTCTCGCCGTGGCGGACCAGGAGAAGGTCCCCCACAGCGGACCTACTTCGACTCGACGGCGTGGCCGCCGAACTGGTTGCGCAGCGCCGCGATCATCTTCATCTGCGGCGAGTCGTCCTGTCGGGACGCGAACCGGGCGAACAGCGAGGCGGTGATCGTGGGCAGCGGCACCGCGTTGTCGACGGCCGCCTCCACGGTCCAGCGGCCCTCGCCGGAGTCCTGCGCGAAGCCCTTGAGCTTGTCCAGGTGCTCGTCCTCGTCGAGGGCGTTCACCGCGAGGTCGAGCAGCCAGGAACGGATGACGGTCCCCTCCTGCCAGGAGCGGAACACCTCCCGGACGCTGTCCACCGACTCGACCTTCTCCAGCAACTCCCAGCCCTCGGCGTACGCCTGCATCATGGCGTACTCGATGCCGTTGTGGACCATCTTGGAGAAGTGCCCGGCGCCGACCTTGCCCGCGTGGACATAGCCGTACGGCCCCTCGGGCTTGAGTGCCTCGAAGATCGGCTGGAGCCGCTCCACGTGCTCCTTGTCGCCGCCGACCATGAGCGCGTAGCCGTTCTGCAGGCCCCACACACCGCCGGAGACACCGGCGTCGACGAAGCCGATGCCCTTGGCGCCCAGCTCCTCGGCGTGCTTCTCGTCGTCCGTCCAGCGGGAGTTGCCGCCGTCGACCACGGTGTCACCGGGGGAGAGCAGCTCGCCGAGTTCGTCCACGACGGACTGGGTGGGGCCGCCGGCCGGCACCATCACCCAGACCACGCGCGGCGCTTCGAGCTTGTCGACCAGCTCGGACAGGCTCGCCACGTCGGAGACCTCGGGGTTGCGGTCGTAGCCGATGACGGTGTGGCCCGCGCGGCGGATCCGCTCGCGCATGTTGCCGCCCATCTTGCCCAGGCCGATGAGTCCCAACTGCATGTCAGTGCACTTCCTTCAGTTCACGGTAGGCGGCCACGAGGGCGGTGGTGGAGGAGTCGAGACCGGGGACCTCGGCACCCTCGGTCAGGGCGGGCTCGACGCGCTTGGCGAGGACCTTGCCCAGCTCGACGCCCCACTGGTCGAAGGAGTCGATGTTCCAGATCGCGCCCTGGACGAACACCTTGTGCTCGTAGAGGGCGATCAACTGGCCCAGGACCGAGGGGGTGAGGGCGCGGGCGAGGACCGTCGTGGTGGGGTGGTTGCCCTGGAAGGTGCGGTGGGTGACCTGCTCCTCGGCCACGCCCTCCGCGCGCACCTCGTCCGCGGTCTTGCCGAACGCCAGCGCCTGGCCCTGGGCGAAGAGGTTCGCCATCAACAGGTCGTGCTGCGCCTTGAGTTCGTCACTCAGTTCGTCGACGGGCTTCGCGAAGCCGATCAGGTCGGCCGGGATCAGCTTGGTGCCCTGGTGGATCAACTGGTAGTACGCGTGCTGGCCGTTGGTGCCGGGCGTGCCCCACACCACCGGACCGGTCTGCCACCCCACCGGACGCCCGTCGCGCTGCACCGACTTGCCGTTGGACTCCATGTCCAGCTGCTGGAGATAGGCGGTGAACTTGGAGAGGTAGTGGCTGTAGGGCAGCACCGCGTGCGACTGGGCGTCGAAGAAGTTGCCGTACCAGACGCCCAACAGGCCCAGCAGCAGCGGGGCGTTGTCGCCGGCCGGGGCGTTCTGGAAGTGCTCGTCGACGATGCGGAAACCGTCGAGCATCTCGCGGAACCGGTCCGGGCCGATGGCGATCATCAGGGAGAGGCCGATCGCCGAGTCGTACGAGTAGCGTCCGCCGACCCAGTCCCAGAACTCGAACATGTTGTCCGGGTCGATCCCGAAGTCCGTGACCTTCTCGGCGTTCGTCGACAGGGCGACGAAGTGCTTGGCGACGG
Source organism: Streptomyces sp. NPDC047072 (assembly GCF_040643855.1). Taxonomy (NCBI): domain Bacteria; kingdom Bacillati; phylum Actinomycetota; class Actinomycetes; order Kitasatosporales; family Streptomycetaceae; genus Streptomyces; species Streptomyces sp. NPDC047072. Next base: position 43,902 of record NZ_JBEYVC010000032.1, read on the forward strand.
CCTTGTCCTCGCGGAGCCCCTGGGGCCCTTCGAGCAGCCACGACCGGGCCGAGGTGGCGTTGGTGATCGTCTCGATCGTCGTGAACGTCTTCGACGCCACGATGAACAGCGTCTCCGCCGGATCCAGGTCCCGCACGGCCTCGTGCAGATCGGCGCCGTCCACGTTCGACACGAAGCGGAACGTCAACTCCCGTGCGGTGAACGCCCGCAGGGCCTCGTACGCCATCGCGGGACCGAGGTCCGAGCCGCCGATGCCGATGTTGACGACGTTCTTGATACGACGGCCCGTGTGCCCGGTCCACTCACCGGAGCGCACCCGCCCGGCGAAGTCGCTCATCTTGTCCAGCACGGCGTGCACCTGCGGTACGACGTTCTCGCCGTCGACCTCGACCACCGCGTTCGCGGGGGCCCGCAGCGCGGTGTGCAGCACCGCCCGCCGCTCGGTGAGGTTGATCTTCTCGCCGCGGAACATGGCGTCCCGGAGGCCGAACACGTCGGTGGCGGTGGCGAGTTCCTGGAGCAGGGCCAGCGTCTCGTCGGTGATCAGGTGCTTGGAGTAGTCGATCCGCAGATCACCGACGCGCACGACATACCGCTCCGCGCGCGAGGGATCGTCGGCGAACAGCTCCCGCAGATGCGCGTGCCACTCGGCGCGGTGGTCCTCCAGGGCCGTCCACTCGGGACGACGTACAAGAACAGGCGAGTCAGACATGAGCAGGCGTCTCCTTGGTTCCCTCGCCCCTGAGGGCGACGGCGTACATCTCGTCCGCGTCGAGGCGGCGCAGTTCCTCGGCGATCAGTTCGGAGGTGGTGCGGACCTTGAGCGCGAGGGTGCGGGAGGGCTGGCCGGGCAGCGAGAGCGTGGCCAGCGGGCCCTCGGGGCGGTCGATGACAACCTCGCCGTTCTCGGTGCCCAGGCGCACGGCCGTGACGACCGGTCCGGCGGTGACGACCCGGTCGATCTTCACCTTCAGGCGCGCCTCCAGCCACCGCGCGAGCAGCTCGGCGGCCGGGTTCTCGGCCTCGGCCTCCACCGCGCCGGAGATGATCCGCGCCTTGGCCTGGTCGAGGGCCGCCGCCAGCATCGAGCGCCACGGCGTCAGCCGCGTCCACGCGAGGTCGGTGTCGCCGGGCGCGTAGGACCGCACCCGGGCGGCCAGCACGTCGAGGGGGTTCTCCACCGCGTACAGGTCGGTGATCCGGCGCTGGGCCAGCGCGCCCAGCGGGTCCTTCGAGGGGACCTCAGGCGCCTCCACCGGCCACCACACCACGACCGGCGCGTCCGGCAGCAGCAGCGGCAGCACCACGGAGTCGGCGTGGTCGGAGACCTCGCCGTAGGTCCTGAGGATCACCGTCTCGCCGGTGCCGGCGTCGGCGCCCACCCGGACCTCGGCGTCCAGCTTGGACGCCGTGCGGTCGCGGGCGGTGCGGGCGTGCCGCTTGATGACGACCAGGGTGCGCGAGGGGTGCTCGTGCGAGGCCTCCTCGGCCGCCTTGATCGCGTCGTAGGCGTTCTCCTCGTCCGTGACGATCACCATCGTCAGGACCATGCCCACCGCGGGGGTTCCGATGGCGCGGCGACCCTGCACCAGCGCCTTGTTGATCTTGCTTGCCGTGGTGTCGGTCAGGTCGATCTTCATGGCCTGCGCCAGCTCCGTCCGTCTCGTGCGAGCATCTCGTCGGCTTCCCCGGGTCCCCAGGTGCCCGACGCGTACTGCGCGGGCCTGCCGTTCTCCGCCCAGTGCGCCTCGATGGGGTCGAGGATCTTCCAGGACTCTTCCACTTCCTGGTGACGGGGGAAAAGGTTGGCGTCGCCGAGGAGTACGTCAAGGATGAGGCGCTCGTACGCCTCGGGGCTGGACTCGGTGAACGACTCGCCGTAGGCGAAGTCCATCGTCACGTCCCGGATCTCCATCGAGGTGCCCGGCACCTTCGACCCGAACCGGACCGTCATGCCCTCGTCCGGCTGGACGCGGATGACGATGGCGTTCTTGCCGAGTTCCTCCGTCGCGTTGTGGTCGAAGGGGGAGTGCGGGGCCGTCTGGAAGACGACCGCGATCTCGGTGACCCGGCGGCCGAGCCGCTTGCCGGTGCGCAGATAGAAGGGGACGCCCGCCCAGCGGCGGTTGTCGACGTTGAGCTTGATGGCCGCGTACGTGTCCGTGGTGGAGGCCGGGTCGATGCCCTCCTCCTCCAGGTAGCCGGGCACCTTCTCGCCGCCCTGCCAGGCGCCCGCGTACTGCCCGCGCACGGTGTGCCTGCCGATGTCCTCCGGCAGCTTCACGGCCCTGAGGACCTTCAGCTTCTCGGTGAGCAGCGACTCGGCGTCGAAGGCGGCCGGCTCCTCCATGGCGGTGAGCGCCATCAGCTGGAGGAGGTGGTTCTGGATGACGTCACGGGCCGCGCCGATGCCGTCGTAGTAGCCCGCGCGGCCGCCGATGCCGATGTCCTCGGCCATCGTGATCTGCACGTGGTCGACGAACGACCGGTTCCAGATCGGCTCGTACATCTGGTTGGCGAAGCGCAGCGCCAGGATGTTCTGGACGGTCTCCTTGCCCAGGTAGTGGTCGATCCGGAACACCTGGTCCGGCTCGAACACGTCGTGCACCAGCGCGTTGAGCTCCCGCGCGGTCCCCAGGTCCCGCCCGAACGGCTTCTCGATGACCGCCCGCCGCCAGGCCCCCTCGGGCGCGTCCGCCAGCCCGTGCTTCTTCAGCTGCTGGACGACCTTGGGGAAGAACTTCGGCGGTACGGAGAGGTAGAAGGCGTAGTTGCCGCTCGTGCCGCGCACCTTGTCGAGGTCGTCGACGGTCTGGCGCAGCTGCTTGAACGCCGTGTCGTCGTCGAAGTCGCCCGGGATGAACCGCATCCCCTCGGCCAGCTGCTGCCACACCTCCTCGCGGAACGGGGTCCGGGAGTGCTCGCGCACCGAGTCGTGCACGACCTGCGCGAAGTCCTGGTCCTCCCAGTCCCGGCGGGCGAACCCGACGAGCGAGAAGCCCGGCGGGAGCATGCCGCGGTTGGCGAGGTCGTAGACGGCCGGCATCAGCTTCTTGCGGGACAGGTCGCCGGTGACACCGAAGATGACGAGCCCGGAGGGGCCGGCGATCCGGGGGAGCCGGCGGTCGCGGGGGTCGCGCAGCGGGTTGTCCCAGTCGGCGATGGTGGTCATTCCGCGTCAACTCCCTTGCTGTTCAGGGACTTCGTGACGGCGTCCAGCAGGTCCTGCCAGGCCGCCTCGAACTTCGCGACGCCCTCGTCCTCCAGCTGCTGCACGACCTCGTCGTACGAGATCCCGAGCGCCTCCACGGCGGCCAGGTCCGCGCGGGCCTGGGCGTAGCCGCCGGTGACCGTGTCGCCGGTGATCTCGCCGTGGTCGGCGGTGGCGTTCAGGGTGGCCTCGGGCATGGTGTTGACCGTGCCGGGGGCGACCAGGTCGTCCACGTAGAGCGTGCTCTTGTAGGCCGGGTCCTTGACGCCGGTGGAGGCCCACAGGGGGCGCTGCTTGTTGGCGCGGGCGCCGGTGAGGGCGGTCCAGCGGTCGCCCCCGAACACCTCTTCGTACGCCTGGTAGGCGAGCCGTGCGTTGGCGAGCGCGGCCTTCCCCTTGAGCGCGAGGGCCGTGTCCGTGCCGAGGACCGTCAGCCGCTTGTCGATCTCGGAGTCGACGCGGGAGACGAAGAAGGAGGCGACGGAGTGGATCGCGGAGAGGTCGAGCCCCTTCTTCGCGGCCTTCTCCAGACCGGCGAGGTAGGCGTCCATGACCTCGCGGTAGCGCTCCAGCGAGAAGATCAGCGTGACGTTGACGCTGATGCCGAGGCCGATGACCTCGGTGATCGCCGGGAGGCCCGCTGTGGTCGCCGGGATCTTGATCATCACGTTCGGACGGTCCACCAGCCAGGCGAGCTGCTTGGCCTCGGCGATCGTCGCCCGCGTGTTGTGGGCGAGGCGCGGGTCGACCTCGATGGAGACCCGGCCGTCCCGGCCGCCGGTCGCGTCGTACACCGGCCGCAGGACGTCGGCGGCGGCGCGGACGTCGGCGGTCGTCATCATCCGTACGGCCTCGTCGACGGTCACGCCCCGGGTGGCGAGGTCGTTCAGCTGCTCCTCGTACCCCTCACCCGAGCCGATGGCGGCCTGGAAGATGGAGGGGTTGGTGGTGACGCCCACCACGTGCTTCGTGGCGATGAGTTCGGCGAGGTTGCCGGACTCGATCCGCCCCCGCGACAGGTCGTCCAGCCAGATGGAGACGCCCTCGTCGGAGAGGCGCTTGAGTGCTCCCGCGGTCGCGGTTGCTTCGGTCACAGTGATCATCTTCTTTCTGGCGATCGGATCAACCGCGCGCGGCGGCCACGGATTCCCGGGCTGCGGCGGCGACGTTCTCGGCGGTGAAGCCGTACTCGGCGAACAGGGTCTTCGCGTCGGCGGAGGCGCCGAAGTGTTCGAGGGAGACGATGCGTCCTGCGTCACCTGTGAACCGGTACCACGTCAGGCCGATACCGGCCTCGACCGCGACCCGGGCTCGCACGGACGGCGGAAGGACGCGCTCCCGGTACTCCCGCGGCTGCTGCTCGAACCACTCCACGGACGGCATCGACACCACGCGCGTGCCGACCCCCTCGGCCTCCAACTGCTCCCGCGCGGCGACGGCGAGCTGGACCTCGGAACCGGTGGCGATGAGGACGACGTCCGGGGTCTCCTTGGACGACTCCTTCAGGACGTAACCGCCCTTCGCCGCATCGGAGTTGGGCGCGTACGTCGGCACGCCCTGGCGGGTGAGCGCGAGGCCGTGCGGGGCCGGGTCGGTGGCGTGCCGCCTCAGGATCTCGGCCCAGGCGACCGCGGTCTCGTTGGCGTCGGCCGGGCGGACGATGTTCAGGCCCGGGATCGCGCGCAGGGACGCGAGGTGCTCGACCGGCTGGTGCGTCGGCCCGTCCTCGCCGAGACCGATGGAGTCGTGCGTCCAGACGTAGGTGACGGGGAGCTGCATGAGCGCGGACAGGCGGACGGCGTTGCGCATGTAGTCGGAGAACACCAGGAAGGTGCCGCCGTAGATCCGCGTGTTGCCGTGCAGCGCGATGCCGTTCATCTCCGCGGCCATCGAGTGCTCGCGGATGCCGAAGTGGATCGTACGGCCGTACGGGTCGGCCTCCGGGAGCGGATTGCCCTCGGGGAGGAACGAGCTGGTCTTGTCGATGGTCGTGTTGTTCGACCCGGCGAGGTCGGCGGAGCCGCCCCACAGCTCGGGGAGGACGTCACCGAGGGCCTGGAGGACCTTGCCGGAGGCGGCGCGGGTGGCGACGGACTTGCCCTCCTCGAAGACGGGGATCGCGTCCTCCCAGCCGTCGGGGAGCTGGCCGGCGACGATCCGGTCGAAGAGGCGTGCGCGCTCGGCGTCGACGGATCGCCACTCGGAGATCTGCTTGTCCCAGGCGGCGTGCGCCTCGGCGCCCCGGTCGAGGGCCCGGCGGCTGTGGGCGAGCACCTCGTCGTCCACCTGGAAGGACCGCGTGGGGTCGAAACCGAGGACCCGCTTCGTGGCGGCGACCTCGTCCTCGCCGAGCGCCGAGCCGTGGGAGGCCTCGGTGTTCCGCGCGTTCGGGGCGGGCCAGGCGATGATCGTGCGCATGGCGATGATCGAGGGCCGCCCGGTCTCGGACTGCGCCGCCTTCAGGGCCGCGTACAGGGCGGGTACGTCGATGTCGCCGTCCTCGCCCGGTTCGATGCGCTGGGTGTGCCAGCCGTAGGCCTCGTACCGCTTCAGCACGTCCTCGGAGAACGCGGTCGCCGTGTCGCCCTCAATGGAGATGTGGTTGTCGTCGTAGAGGAAGACGAGGTTGCCGAGCTTCTGGTGGCCCGCGAGGGAGGAGGCCTCGGCGGAGATGCCCTCCTCCAGGTCGCCGTCGGAGACGATCGCCCAGATCGTGTGGTCGAAGGGGGACTCGCCCTCGGGGGCCTCGGGGTCGAACAGACCGCGCTCGTAGCGGGCGGCCATCGCCATGCCGACGGCGTTGGCGACGCCCTGGCCGAGCGGCCCGGTGGTGGTCTCCACGCCGGCGGTGTGGCCGTACTCGGGGTGGCCCGGCGTCTTGGAGCCGTGGGTGCGGAAGGCCTTCAGGTCATCGAGTTCGAGCTCGTAGCCCGCCAGGAACAGCTGGGTGTAGAGCGTCAGCGAGGTGTGCCCGGGGGAGAGGACGAAACGGTCACGGCCGGTCCACTCGGGATCCGCGGGATCGTGACGCATCACCTTCTGAAAGATCGTGTACGCGGCGGGGGCCAGGCTCATCGCAGTGCCCGGGTGGCCGTTGCCGACCTTCTGCACGGCATCCGCCGCCAGCAGACGGGCGGTGTCGACGGCACGCCGGTCGAGTTCGGTCCATTCGAAGCTGTCCGGTGTCTGCGTGCTCATCTTCAAGAAGTCCTCGATCGCAGCGGGGTTTCTGGTCTGTTGCCTTCGAACTTAAAAGTCTGACTTTTACGACGGAAGGTCGCCGTGTGTCAGCCTGTGGTGAAAGTGGGACACGGATCGCTCCAGGCAGGCGGCACGAGAAGGACATGGCGGACAGAACCATCCAAGACTCCATCCAAGGCGGAGCCGGTGACGGCGGAGTGGACGGGATCAGAACGTTCCCCTTCCCCATCGAGCTGAGTGTGTGCGGAGTGGGCATGCAGGTCGGGCCGATGGGCGCCGGCCGGACCTGGCACGCGGACGCCCCGCTGGAGCGCGTGCACCGCATCGACTTCCATGTCGTCATGCTGTTCGACGGCGGGCCCGTCCGCCACATGATCGATTTCGCCGAGTACGAGGCGACGGCCGGCGACCTGCTGTGGATCCGCCCCGGACAGGTGCACCGCTTCTCGCCGACGAGCGAGTACCGCGGAACCGTCCTGACCATGCAACCCGGGTTCCTGCCGCGGGCGACGGTCGAGGCGACCGGCCTGTACCGCTACGACCTCCCGCCGCTGCTGCACCCCTCCGCGCCCCAGCTGGACGGTCTCAGATGCGCGCTGACCCAGCTCCGCCGGGAGTACGAGGACACGTCCACGCTCCCGCTGAGCCTGCACACCTCCGTCCTGCGCCACTCCCTGACGGTGTTTCTCCTCCGCCTCGCCCATCTGGCGGCGAGTTCGGAGGAGGCGGGACGGCGGACCGAGTCGACGTTCACGCTCTTCCGGGACGCGGTGGAGAAGGGGTTCGCCACCAACCACAGCGTCAGCGCGTACGCCGACGCGCTCGGCTACTCCCGCCGGACCCTGGTCCGCGCGGTCCGCGCGGCGACCGGCGAGACACCCAAGGGCTTCATCGACAAACGGGTGGTCCTGGAGGCCAAGCGCCTCCTCGCCCACACGGACATGCCGATCGGCCGGGTGGGCGCGGCGATCGGCTTCCCGGACGCGGCGAACTTCTCGAAGTTCTTCCACCTGCACACGGGGGTGACGCCGGTGGTGTTCCGGGCCGAGCTGCTCTGACCACCCGCGCCGATCCCCTCCTCCCGACGCCTCCGACTCCCTATGATCGGAAGAGCTTCACGGGTGGGGACGCGTCCCCATGGCGTCGGTTCGGGGGGCCCGATGGATCCGGCCAGTATCGGTACGACCGCTCGCGTCGCCTCCTCGGTGGTGAGGCCGATCATCGCCAGACTCTTCGTCAAGGAGGGCCGGGGCGCGGGACTCGTCGACAAGCCGGTACGACTGTCCCGATGGTTCGGCTGGGGCGAGAAGCGGAGCCTGAGCGGGCTCGACATGTGGAAGATCGCCCGGGAGCTGGTGACGGCCGCCGTCGAGGCGAACCCGCACGAACCGCCGGTGGCCTCCGACGAGCGCGAGGCCCTGGCGGACGCCCTGGCCGCGACCCTCGGCGCCCTGGGCGAGCTGGACATGGACGACGCGCAGGCGGTCCGGCTCGGCCACGAGGACCTGGCGCGCAGACTCGCCGCCGCCCGCCCCGACGCCACCCGTGACCTGTCGGCCGACGCGGTCGTCCTCTACGGCAGCCTCCTCGACCTGAGCTGCCTGCACATCCTGCACTTCTTCACCCAGCGCTCGACCTTCGTCGCCCACGCCCAGGTGGCCCAGACCCGGCTCCTCGACGAGACGCTGCGGCTGCTGGACGCCCTGGTGGACCGGATTCCGCGACCCGGCAGCGCGGACGAGGAGTTCGAGACCCGCTATCTGGCCCACATCGAACGCAAGTACGGCAAGCTCAACATCTTCGGCCTCGACCTCAGCGATCCCGGCCAGGCCCGCTGGCCGCTGGACACCGCCTACCTGAACCTGGAACTGGCCTCCCACCGGGTCGGCGGTTCGCCGTCCGCGAGCCGCAGACGCGTCGAGGAGGCGCTCGCCGACTGCCACCGGGCGGTGCTGCGCGGCCTCGCCGGCTCCGGCAAGACCACGCTGATGCAGTGGCTGGCCGTCTCCGCGGCCCAGAACTCCTTCCCGGACGAACTGGCCGCACTGCGCGGACGCGTGCCCTTCGTGCTGCCGCTGCGGGCCGTCGCCCAGGACCCCGCGCTGCCCGGCCCCGAACAGTTCCTCAAGGCGGTCGGCAACATCCTGCACGGGCTCCAGCCCGAGCACTGGGCCGACCGGGTGCTCGCGAGCGGACGCGGAATGGTCCTCGTCGACGGCGTGGACGAGGTCTCGGAGAGCGAACGCCCCGTCGTCAGACGGTGGTTGCTCGACCTCGTCGACCTCTACCCGCAGTCCTTCTTCCTCGTCACCACCCGGCCCTCCGCCGTCGAGACCCGGTGGCTCGACGAACTCGACTTCGCCGAGTTCAACCTGCTCCCGATGAGCCGCGACGACGTCGACCGGTTCGTCCACCGCTGGCACGACGCCGCGCTGACCGGCGTCACCGAACCGGAGGAACGGCTGGCCGTCGAGCGCTGCCGGGAGGCCCTGCGCGGCACGCTCCGGCAGAAGCACGACCTGCACCGGCTCGCCACCAACCCCCTGATGTGCGCGCTCATCTGCGCCCTGCACCGCGACCGGCTCACCCATCTGCCCGAACGCCGCATGGAGTTGTACGCCGCCGCCCTCACCATGCTGCTCGTGCGCCGGGACAAGGAGCGCGAGATCCCCGTGCCGTCCGGCCTCGCGCCCACCGAGGAGGCGCAGGTCCAGCTGCTCCAGCGGATCGCGTACTGGCTCATCCGCAACGGCCGTTCCGAGGCGGCCCAGAACACCGCGGTGCGCATCATCCGCGAGAAGCTGCCGGCGATGCCCGACCTGGCGTCCCCCGACCGGGCCGAGGACGTCTTCCGCTACCTCCTGCTGCGCAGCGGACTGCTGCGCGAACCGTCCGCGGGCACGGTCGACTTCATCCACCGCACCTTCCAGGACTACCTCGGCGCCAAGGCCGCCGTGGAGGCGGAGGACCTGGGGCTGCTCGCCGAGTTCGGGCGCGACGACCAGTGGGACGACGTGATCCGGCTCGCCATCGGCCACGCCCGCGACGGCGAACGCGCAAGGCTCCTCCGGGCGTTGGTGGAACTGGGCGACCAGACCGTCGACCCCCAACTGCGCCGCCGCTACCACCTGCTGGCCGCGGCCGCCCTCGAACACGCCACCACGCTCGATCCCGCCATCCGCGCGATGGTCACCCGCCGGGCCTCCGCACTGATCCCGCCCGCCACCCCCGCGGACGCGGAACAGCTCGCCGGTGCCGGCGACATCGTCCTGGACCTGCTGCCCGGCCCCGCGGACCTCACACCGGAGCAGGCGCGGGCCACCGTGATGACCGTGGCCCGGATCGGAGGAGAGGCCGCCCTGCACCGGCTGGCCGCCTTCAAGCGGGTGGCCGATCGCGACGTACGCCAGGAAGTGGCCCTGTCCTGGCCCTGCTTCGACGCCCGCTCCTTCGCCGAGGAGGTCCTGTCCGGCCTCCCGGTGGACGATCTCGTCATCCAGCTCTCGAGCCACGAGCAGACGGCGTGTCTCGCCCTGCTCGACCGGGCGCCCCACCTCGCGCTGCGCGGACAGGCGCTGACCGGTGGCCTGGTGGACGCCCTGATGCCGCTGAAGGTGCACTCCCTGCGGGTCGAGGCGTCCGGCGCGGTGCGCTTCCCCCTGCCCTCGCTCGCCCCGCTGAGCGGACTGAGCCGCCTCGTCCTGGAAGCCTGCGACGTCGTCACGAACCTGGCCGTGCTCGGCGAGTGCCGGGTCGCCGAACTCGGCCTGCACCGGCTGCCGGAGGGCACGGACCTCTCCTTCCTCGCCCGGGCCGCGAACCTGCGCTCCCTGTCCCTGTCCTGCGACCACGGCATCGCACTGCCCACGGTCCCGCTGCCCCAGATCGGCAGGCTCACCCTGGACTGCGTCCTCACCGACCGGCCGCTTGCGGACCTCGCCCCGCTGTTCCCCGGCCTCACCGCACTGACCCTGCGCCTGACCTGCCGGAACCCGCAGGCCGACGTGGATCTGTCCCCGCTGCGCACACTGCGGCGGGGACAGATCGACATCACGCTGGTGGACGCGGGCAGGGTCCACGGCCTGGACGCCCTCCCCGCCGACCGTGTCGAGGTACGGCACGAAGAGAGCGCCGGCCCTCGGCACCGCACCCGGACGGGATTCCTACGACGCCGAAGGGCGCCCGAAACCCCCGGTCAGTGACCGAAGTTGAACCAGTTCACGTTAACGAAGTCCGCCGGCTGGCCGCTGGTGAAGGTGAGGTAGACGTCGTGCGTGCCGGTCACCGAGCTGATGTTCGCCGGGACCGTTCTCCAGGACTGCCAGCCACCGGTGTTGGCGATGGAGAAGCTGCCGATCGGGGTGCTCGTACGGCTGTCCAGACGGACCTCGACCAGTCCGCTGACACCGCTCGCCGCCCCGCTCGCCACCCGCGCCACGAACTGTGTCGCCGCCGTGGAGCCGAAGGCGACGTTCTGGTACAGCGCCCAGTCTCCGTTAGCGAGAGAACCGATGTCCTGGCCGCCGCCGGTGTCCGTGGTGGTCTCGGCGACCACCCCGCTCTGGCTGTTGTACGACTCGGCCTGGATCGCGCTGTAGGCGTCACGGCTGCCCGACGGCGGAGTCGTGGAACCGCTCCCACTCGCCGACAGCACCTGCACGTAGTCCACGAGCATCGGCACGCCGGACTGGGTGCCGGAGTCGAGGCCGCCGCCGAACGCGTCCGGGAAGGCGCCGCCCATCGCCACGTTCAGGATGACGAAGAAGCCGTGGTTGGTGGCGTTGGCCCAGGTCGTCGCGTCCACCTGGCTCGCGTTGACGGAGTGGAACTGCGTGCCGTCGACGGAGAAGCGGATCGTCTCGGGGCTCACCGAGCGGTCCCACTCCATCGTGTAGGTGTGGAACGCCGCCTGGCAGGTCGAGCCCGGACAGGCGACGTTGTTGCCGAGGCCCGTCGTCTCGTTGCACGGGCCGCCCGGGTTGGTGCCGCAGTGCATGGTGGCCCACACCCGGTTCATGCCCTGGACGTTCTCCATGATGTCCAGCTCGCCGACGCTCGGCCAGTTCTGGTAGTTGCCGCGGTACGGCGCGCCCAGCATCCAGAAGGCCGGCCAGTAGCCCTCGGCCGCGGTGCCGGTGACGTTCGGCATCTGGATGCGCGCCTCAACGCGCAGCTTGCCGCCCGCCGGGGGCTGGAAGTCGGTGCGGTTGGTCTCGATCCGGCCCGAGGTCCAGTTGCCGGCCGAGTCCCGCAGCGGGGTGATGCGCAGGTTCCCGCTGCCGTCGAGGGAGACGTTGCTGGTGCTGTTCGTCATCGTCTCGACCTCGCCTGTGCCCCAGTTCGCGGGGCCGCCCGGGTACGAAGTCCCGGTCGCGTACTGCCAGTTCGAGGTGTTGACGCCGGTTCCCGCGGTGCCGTTGAAGTCGTCGACGAAGACCTGGGACCAGCCGGTGGGCGGTGTGGGGGCGGAGGCGTCGGCGGGGAGGGTGGCCGCCGTCGCGAGGGCGGCGGCCAGGCCGAGGGTGCTCAGGACGGCGACGAGGGCTCGCCGCCGTCCGGGTATGCCGGAGGTTTCACTCATGGGGGTGCCTCTCGGGTACGGAGAAGGGAGCGCGGGTGCCTTCGAGAACCTTTGAGAGCGCTCTCAAAGTGGGCCCAATGTGCTCGCAGTCACTCCTGTCGTCAAGAGGTTGAGCCGTGAAAGTCCCTTCACTCCAGGTGAGTTCACCCCTTGAAGCCGGGCATACCGACTAAACCGCGCTGCCCGCCTTCCAGTCCGACCACGACAGGTTCCAGCCGTTGAGGCCGTTCGACGCCTCGACGGTCTTCTCGCCGGAGTTCTTCACGATGACGACGTCGCCGAGCATCGAGCTGTCGTAGAACTTGTAGCCGTCCACGGAGGTGTTGTTCGCGCCCTTGGCGTCGTGCAGGCCCACACAGCCGTGGCTGGTGTTCTGGTGGCCGAACACCGAGGTGGACGCCCAGTAGTTGCCGTGCACGAAGGTGCCGGAGGTGGTCAGGCGCTGGGCGTGCGGGACGTCGGAGATGTCGTACTCGTCGCCGAGCCCGACCGTCGAGGACTCCATGCGGGTCTGCTTGAACCGCTCGCTGATCACCATGATCCCGGACCAGGTGGTGTGGTCGGAGTCGCCGCCGGAGACCGGGTAGGTGGCGACGGTCTCGCCGCCCCGGCGGACCACCATCTCCTTGCTCGACAGGTCGACCGTGCTGATCTGCTCGCGGCCGATGTGGAAGGTGACGTCCTTGGCCTGGACGCCGTAGACGCCGTCCGTGCCCTCGACGTCCTTCAGGCGCAGGCTCAGCGTGATCTTCGTGCCGGCCGCCCAGTAGGTCTCGGGCCGGAAGTCGAGGCGGGTGTCGCTGAACCAGTGGCCCACGATCTCCACCGCGGGCTCCGCCGTCACGGTGATCGCCTTCTGGACGGCCGCCTTGTCGGACACGGCGTGCGTGAAGTTGAGGGAGACGGGCATGCCGACGCCGGACGTGGAGTCCGCCTCGGGGGTGAAGTAGCCGACGAACGTCTCGCCGGGGCTCTTCGTCGTGAACGTCGACGTCTGCTCGGTGCCGCCGTCCGCCTTGGCCGTGACCGTGTACTTGGTGCCCGAGTAGGGGTTCTTCGACGAGGTCCACTTCGTCTTGGCGTCGTTGAACGAACCAGCGAGGGTGGAGCCGTCGTTGCCGGTGACCGTCACCGTGGCGAGGGTGCCGTCCGTCACTGCGATCTCGACGGGGCTGGCGAACGCGGCCTTCGTGGTGCCGTCCGCGGGAGTGACCGAGATCGTCGCCTTCTTGGCCGCCGCCTGCACGGAGGCCGTCTGCTCCGTCCCCTCCGACGCGTCCGCCGAACCGCTGCACCCGGTCAGCAGGGTCGCGGCCGGTACGGCCCCGAGCGCGGCGAGGATCCCGCGCCGGGACCACTTCGACTGCTCCTCGGAACGGTTCGATATGTGCGAGACGCCCACGTTCAGGCCTTCCTGAGATGTCCACGTTTGAGGGTGCATCGTGCGCCTCGTACCTTGGGCAAGCCTTTGAAACGGCGGACCCCTGGCTGAGATTCCGGTGAGGACACGCTGAGCGAAGGTCTACGGGGTGCTGATATACGGCGATTCCGGGGCATCCTTCGCCTCGCGCAGCCCGAACCGGTCGTGCAGCCGGCGCAGGGGCTTCGGCGCCCACCAGGCCCGCGGGCCGAGCAGCGCCATGGTCGCGGGCACCAGGAGCATCCGTACGACCGTCGCGTCGATCAGCACCGCCAGGGTCAGCCCGAGTCCGATCTGCAGGATCGGGGAGAACCCGCCGGTCATGAAGGCGCCGAAGACGACCGCGAGGAGCAGGGCGGCACAGGTCACGACCCGCCCGGACCGGCGCAGCCCGGTGACCACGGCCTCTTGATCGTCCCCGGTGCGCTGCCGGGCCTCCCGCATCCGGGCGAGGATGAAGATCTCGTAGTCCATGGCGAGTCCGAAGGCGATCGCCACGATCAGCGGCGGGGCCGTGAGGCTCAGCGCGCCCAGCCCCTCGCCGCCGAGCAGCCCGGCGCCGTGGCCGTCCTGGAAGACCCACACCACCACTCCGAGCGCCGCGCCCAGGCTCAGCAGGGTCGTCGCGATCGTGCGCAGCGGGATCAGCACCGAGCCGGTGAAGGCGAACAGGAGGACGAAGATGCCCGCCAGGACGGTGAGCGCCGCCCAGGGCGCCCGCTCGCCGAGCATCGCGCGGAAGTCGACCAGCCGGGCCGCGATGCCGGTCACCTCGACGGGCTCGTCGCCGCGGACGTCCCGTACGCGCTCGACGAGGTCGGTGGCTTCCTCGCCGTCCACGGCGCCGGGCGGCTGGAGCTCCAACACGGTGTTCCCGCCCGGCAGTTCACGGGTCGCGGCGCTCGGCGCGAGGGCGCGGACGCGCTCGGCCAGGGCGGGGTCGGCACCGGGCTTCAGGACGACCGTCACGGGTGAGACCCCGGTACCGGGCGGGAAGTGGGCGTCGACGGTGTCGTACAACCGCCGTGCCTCGGTGCTGGACGGCAGTTGTTTCGCGTCGCCGATCTCGATGCGCATACCGGTGACGGGCAGGGCCAGGAGCAGCAGGGCGGGAACGACGGTGACCAGGACGGCGGTCCGGCGGCGGGCCGCGAAGCGCGCGAGCCGGGCGAAGACGCGGCCCTCCTCGCGGTCGGGCCGGACCTCCGACGCGGGGATCCTCCTCCCGAACTTCGCGAGCAGCGCGGGCAGCAGGGTGACCGCGGCCAGCATGTCGACGACCACCACGGCGGCCACGGCAAGGCCCATGGACCGCAGGAACACGCTCGGGAAGACCAGCAGCCCGGTCAGGCTCACGGCCACGGTGAGCCCGGAGAACAGCACGGTCCGGCCGGCCGCGGCGACCGTACGGTGCACGGCCTCGACGACGTCCTCGGTGTGCCGGCGTTCCTCGCGGAAGCGGACCAGCATCAACAGGGCGTAGTCGATGGCGAGTCCGAGGCCGAGCATGGTGGTGACCTGGATCGCGTACACCGAGATGTCGGTGACCTGGCTGAAGGCGAACAGCGCCAGGAACGCGCCCGCGATCCCGCTGACCGCGATCACCAGCGGCAGGGCGGCGGCCCGCAGTCCGCCGAACACGACGAGCAGCAGGGCGAGTACGACCGGCAGGGAGATCAACTCGGCTTTCTTGACGTCCTCTTGGGCGCGCTCGCCGAGCTGCCTTCCGAGGAGCTCGCCGCCGCTGACGTGGACGTCCGGTGCGTCGATCCGCTTGATGGTCTCGACGGCGGTGTCCGTCGCCTCCTCCTCGGCCTCGTCGCTCAGGCCGCCCTCGAAGGTGACGGGGATGATCAGCGCCTGTCCGTCCTGGGCGGTGAGACCGGGCGTGGCGTACGGGTCCGGTACCGCGGCCACGCCGGCGATCTCGCGGACCCGGGCGATCGTCTGCTCGACCTGGGCCCGCAGCGCGGCGTCGGAGACGGACTCGCCCGCGACGACGGCGGTCACGGACTCGCCGGTCGGGGAGATACGGCCGATGTAGTCGTCGGAGTCGTCCGACTCGGTGCCGGGGACGTCGGGCACGTCGTCGGAGAGGTCGGCGAAGACGCCCGTGCCGAGGCCGAAGCCGAGCAGCAGGAACGCCGCCCAGAGGCCGATGACGGTCAGGGGGCGGCGGGTCGCCGCCCGGGCGAGTGTGGAGAGCACGGGTGCCTCCCGGCGAGTTGGCGGTGGTTGACGGCACCGCCAGACTGCTGCCGCGGGCGTGATCACCGGATCGCCGGGACGGGCGGTTTCCGGGCCTCCGTCGTACGGGTGAGGCGGGGTGCCGCCTCACTCCCGCGGGGGAGGAATCTTCGGCACCGGTCCCGGAGTTGACCTTGGAGACATCTACAAGGAGGCCGTATGTCCGAGGCAACACCCGCCGTCCGTGAACTCCGTCTCGTCGTCACCGCGGACGACTACGACGAGGCGTTGCGCTTCTACCGGGACGTCCTCGGGCTGCCCGAACGTGCCGCGTTCGCGTCCGACGGCGGCCGGGTCACGATCCTGGAGGCGGGGCGGGCGACGCTGGAGATCACCGATCCGAACCACGCGGCCTTCATCGACGAGGTCGAGGTGGGCAAGCGGGTCGCCGGGCACATCCGGGTGGCGTTCGAGGTGGACGACTCGACGGAGACCACGGCGAGGCTGGCGGAGGCCGGCGCGGAGGTGATCGCCGAGCCGACCCGCACGCCGTGGAACTCGCTCAACTCCCGGCTGGAAGCACCGGGTTCACTCCAGCTCACCCTCTTCACGGAACTCGGCGACTAACCGGAACCCGGGGTCACCAGGCCCGTCTCGTACGCGCAGATCACCGCCTGTACCCGGTCCCGCAGCCCCAACTTGCCGAGCACATTGCTCACATGGGTCTTCACCGTGTGTTCGCTCACGAAGTGTGCCGTGGCGATCTCCGCGTTCGAGAGGCCGCGGGCCAGCATCCGCAGGGTCTCGACCTCGCGGGCGGTGAGGGCGTCGAGGCGGTCGGGGGCGACCTCGGCCGCCGCCTCCTCGCGGCGGCGCCGCACGATGTCCGCCACCAGGCGGCGGGTCACGGCGGGCGCGAGCAGGGAGTCGCCGCCCGCCACCACCCGCACCGCGTGCACGAGGTCGTCCCGGCGCACGTCCTTCAGCAGGAAACCGCTCGCACCCGCGTACAGCGCGTCGTACACGTACTCGTCGAGGTCGAACGTGGTCAGCATGACCACCTTGCAGCTCGACTGCGCGCACACCCGCCGGGCCGCCTCCAGGCCGTCCATGACGGGCATACGGATGTCGAGCAACAGCACGTCGGGCGTGTGCCGTTGGACCGCGGCGACCGCTTCCGCGCCGTCCCCCGCCTCGGCGACCACCTCGATGTCCTGCTGCGCCTCCAGGATCATGGAGAAGCCGCTGCGGACCAGCTCCTGGTCGTCGGCGACCACCACCCGGATGCTCACCCGCGGGCCGCCTCCCGG
Organism: Streptomyces sp. NPDC047072; assembly: GCF_040643855.1. Classification (NCBI taxonomy): domain Bacteria; kingdom Bacillati; phylum Actinomycetota; class Actinomycetes; order Kitasatosporales; family Streptomycetaceae; genus Streptomyces; species Streptomyces sp. NPDC047072. The sequence goes on from NZ_JBEYVC010000032.1 coordinate 60,812, forward strand.
TCCGCGGTGGCGGGCAGCCGTACGACCACCCGGAAGCCCCCCTCCGGACCGGGCCCGGTCTCCGCGCTGCCCCCGCAGGCGGCGGCGCGTTCTCTGAGGCCGATCAGCCCGTGTCCGCCGTGGGTGCGGGCGGGGCCGCGGCCGTCGTCGGTCACCGTGAGTGTCAACTCCTCGTCCCCCCAGTCGAGTTCCACCTGTGCGCAGGAAGCGTACGCGTGCTTGACCGTGTTGGTCAGGGCTTCCTGCACCGCGCGGTAGGCGGCGACCTCGGTGTCCGGGGGCAGGGGCCGGGGGCGGCCTCGTACGTCCAATTCGACGTCCAGGGAGGCGGATTCGGCGACCTGGCGGACCAGGGCGGGGACTCCCGCGAGGTCGGGCTGGGGGAGCCGGGAGGCACCGGCCTGGCGTTCCTCCTCCTTCAACACGCCCAGGATGCGCCGCAGTTGGCCCATCGCGTCCCGCCCACTCGTCGCGATCGCGTCGAACGCGGCTTCCGCGCGCTCCGGATCACTGCGCACCACGACCGGACCGGCCTCCGCCTGGACTACCATCAGGCTGACCGCGTGGGCGAGGATGTCGTGCATGTCCCGGGCGATGCGGGCCCGTTCCTGCGCGATGGCCCTCGCGGTCTCCGCGGCTCGCTCCCGTTCGAGGCGGCGGGCCCGGTCCTCGATGGCCGCGGTGTACGCGCGCTGGACGCGGGCCAGGACGCCGAGGCCGTAGGCGCAGATCATGCCGGTCAGATGGAAGGCGTACTCGAAGGGCTCGGAGTGCTCCTTGGCCTGCATGGTCAGCACGGCTCCGAGCAGCCAGCTCGCCAGCATCGAGCGGCGCTGCCAGGGCAGGCCCTGGGCGGCCATGGTGTACAGGACGACGAGTCCGCCGTAGAGCACGTCCGGCGGGGGCGCGTGGTAGTAGGCCATCGCCGTGGTGGCCGCGGAGACCGCGAGGGCGCACGCGTAGGGGAAGCGGCGCCGCCAGACGAGCGGGACGGCGGTGGCGGCCCCCAGCAGCCAGCCCACCAGGCTCAGCGGGTCGTCCCCCTCGTCCGGGAACATCCACTGCAGGGACGCGGCGAACAGCACGAGCACGGCGAGCGCGCCGTCGACGACGTACGGATTCGCCGTCCGCAGACGGGTCAGGACAGGGCCGTACCAGGACCGGACGACGGACATGAGCGGCTCCTCGGGGCCGGGGCCGTTCCAGTATCACGAGGCCGGCGCGGCCGTGACCTCACCGGTGAGAGGGATATCCGGCTCCCGAACGGGGCGCGCAGCTCGGCTGCCAGCCCAGCGCCCGCGAGATCCCCAGCGCCGCCAGCCGTACCGCCGGGATCAACACCGGTACCTGGGCGTCCTGTTGGGGGACCACGACCGACACGGCCGCGATGACCTGGCCGTCCGGGCCGTAGACGGGGGCCGCCACCGAGAGGGCGTCGTCGGTGACCTGACGGCTGCTCACCGCCACGCCCGTGCGCCGGACTTCGGCCAGGACCCGGCGCAACTTCCCCGGCTCCGCGAGGGTGTACGGAGTGAAGATCGCCAACGGGTCGGCGCAGTACTCCTCCTGGTCCTTCGGGTCGCTGTGGGCGAGGAGGACCAGGCCGACCCCGGTGGCGTGGAGCGGCCAGCGCGCGCCGACCCGGATGTGCACGCCGACCGACGAACGGCCCGAGATCCACTCGATGTAGACGACGTCGGAGCCGTCGCGGACCGCCAACTGGACGTTCTCGTGGGTGGCTTCGTACAGGTCCTCCAGGTACGGCAGCGCGAGCTGGCGCAGCACGACCCCGCGCGGGGCGAGCGCCGCTATCTCCCACAGCCGCAGCCCCACGTGGTAGACCCCGGCGTCGTCGCGCTCCAGCGCGCCCCACTCGGCCAGCGCGCCCACCAGGCGGTGCGTGGTGGTCAGGGACAGACCGGCCCGGCGGCTGATGTCCGTGAGGGAGAGCGCCGGGTGGTCGTGGTCGAAGGCGGCGAGCACCGACAGCAGGCGGTCGGGCGCGGAGCGGACGGCGGTCATGGCCGGTCGGCGACCTTGAGCAGCAGGGCGTGCAGCGTCTCGCGCTCCCCGGCGTCGAGCGGTCCCAGCAGGTCGTTGGTGACGCGCCGGCCCGCCTCGTCGGTGTCGCGCAGGAAGGCGCGGCCGTCCTCGGTGAGTACGACGATCTTGCCGCGCCGGTCGTCGGGGGAGGGGCGGCGCTCGGTGAGCCCCAGCTTCTCCAGGTCGTCGACCAGGCCCACGATCGCGCTCGGGTCGTAGCCGAGCCGGGTGCTCAGCTCGCGCTGGAGCGCGCCGTCGGCACCGGCGAGGTAGCGCAGCACCGCGTAGTGGCGCAGGCGCAGGCCCGACTCCTGGAGGAACGTGTTGAAGAGCTGACCCGAGCGCAGGCCAAGGCGGTACAGCAGGTAGCCCGTGTCCGCGTGCAGCCCGCGCATCCACGGCTCGTCCGAGTCGATGGGGTTCGGGGTGGCGTGCTGGCTGGTGATGGCGGGCTCCTCCGGCTCGGCGGTCAGGGATATTCCAGCATGGCGCACTCATAGATGAACAACAACTATTGACGTCACCAATTATTGCTCTTAGCTTCGATCTCGAAGTCGCACCACCCGCATCCGTTCGTGAAGGGACCTCCTCGTGCCCAGCATCGATCTCACCGGCAAGGTCGCCGTCGTCACCGGCAGCGGGCGGGGCCTCGGCCTCGCCTACGCGCACGCCCTCGCCGCCCACGGCGCCTCCGTGGTCGTCAACGACGTCGACGAGGTGGTCGCCGAGCAGGCCGTGAAGTCCATCGTCGAGGCGGGCGGCACCGCCGTCGCCGAGGTCGTCCCGGTCGGCACCACCGAGGCCGCGGAACGCCTGGTCAACCGGGCCGTGGAGGAGTTCGGGCGGCTCGACATCCTGGTCACCAACGCGGGCATCCTGCGCGACAAGGTCCTCTGGAAGATGACCGACGAGGACTTCGACGCGGTGATCACCACCCACCTCAAGGGCACCTTCACCTGCGCCCGCGCCGCCGCCGTGCGGATGCGCGAGCAGGGCGAGGGCGGCACCCTGATTCTCGTAGGCTCCCCGGCCGGACAGCGCGGCAACTTCGGGCAGACGAACTACGCCGCCGCCAAGGCAGGCATCGCTGCCTTCGCCCGCACCTGGTCCATGGAGCTGGGCCGCGCGAACATCACCGTCAACGCGATCGTGCCGGTCGCGGCCACGGCGATGACCGAGACCATCCCGGCCTTCGCCCCGTACGTCGAGGCCCTTCGCCAGGGCGTGCCCTTCCCGGACTTCCTGCGCAAGGGGGAGGGTTTCGGGACCCCGGAGGACTGCGCGGCCCTCGTCCCCTTCCTCGCCTCCGAGGCCGCCCGGGGCGTCACCGGGCAGGCCATCGGCATCGGCGGCGACAAGGTGGCACTCTGGTCCCATCCGCAGGAGATCAAGGCGGCGTACGCCGACGGCGGCTGGACCCCCGACACGCTGGCCGACGCCTTCCCCACGTCGGTCGGCGCCGAGCTCCAGACGGTCGGCATCCCGGCGCCGAAGTTCCCGGAGGCCTGATGAGCACCGAAGTTCCCGGAGGCCTGATGAACATCGAGGACCTGGTCGCCATCGACGTCCACACCCACGCGGAGGTGTCCTCCAAGGGCCACTCCTCGCTGGACGACGACCTCCACGACGCCTCCTCCGCCTACTTCAAGGTCGAGGGCAAGCGGAAGCCGACCCTGGAGGAGACGGCGGCCTACTACCGCGAGCGGAAGATGGCCGCCGTGATCTTCACGGTGGATGCCGAGTCCGCGACCGGCACCGCGCCCGTCCCGAACGAGGAGGTCGCCGAGGCGGCCGCCGCCAACTCCGACGTGCTGATCCCCTTCGCCTCCATCGACCCGTTCCGGGGTAAGGCGGGCGTGAAGCAGGCCCGGCGGCTGGTCGAGGAGTACGGGGTGAAGGGCTTCAAGTTCCACCCCAGCATCCAGGGCTTCTTCCCCAACGACCGCTCGGTGGCCTACGACCTCTACGAGGTGATCGAGGGGACGGGCACCATCGCCCTCTTCCACACCGGCCAGACCGGGATCGGGGCCGGGGTCCCGGGCGGGGGCGGGATCCGCCTGAAGTACTCCAACCCGCTCCACGTGGACGACGTGGCCGCGGACTTCCCGCACCTGAAGATCATCCTGGCGCACCCGTCCTTCCCCTGGCAGGACGAGGCCCTCGCCGTCGCCACGCACAAGCCGGGCGTGCACATCGACCTGTCCGGCTGGTCGCCGAAGTACTTCCCGCCGCAGCTCGTGCAGTACGCGAACACGCTGCTCAAGGACAAGGTCCTCTTCGGCTCCGACTTCCCCGTCCTGACCCCCGACCGCTGGCTCGCCGACTTCGAGAAGCTGTCGATCAAGGATGAGGTGAAGCCGAAGATCCTCAAGGAGAACGCCGCCCGTCTGCTCGGGCTGACCAAGCCGTAAGGGGCCCCAGATGCGCAATGAGGGACTCGGGTCATGGCCCGCACGCCGGGCCCGCAAGACCCCGCACCGCACCGCCCTGATCCACGGCGACACGACCCTCTCGTACGCCGGACTGCACACCCGTACCACCCGCCTCGCGCACGCCCTGCGCGCCCGGGGCATCCGGCGCGGCGACCGGGTCGCCTACCTCGGCCCCAACCACCCCTCCTACCTGGAGACGCTGTTCGCGGCCGGCGTCCTCGGCGCGGTCTTCGTCCCCCTCAACACCCGCCTCGCCGGACCGGAGATCGCCTACCAGCTCTCCGACTCCGGTGCCAGGGCGCTGATTTACGGCCCCGCCTCCAAAGGGCTGGTCGCCGGACTGCCGGGCAGCACCGACGTCCGTACGTACGTCGAAGTCGGCGCCGAATACGAGGAGTTGCTGGCCGCGGCGCCGACCGAGCCGATCGACGAGCCCGTCACGCCCGACGACACCTGCATCATCATGTACACCTCGGGCACGACAGGGCGTCCCAAGGGCGCGATGCTCACCCACGGCAACCTCACCTGGAACGCGATCAACGTCCTGGTCGACACCGACCTGATCGCCGACGAACGCGCCCTGGTCTCCGCGCCGTTGTTCCACACGGCGGGCCTGAACATGCTGACCCTCCCGGTGTTGCTGAAGGGCGGCACCTGCGTCCTGGTCGAGGCCTTCGACCCGAACGCGACCTTCGACCTGATCGCCCAGCACCGGATCACCTTCATGTTCGGGGTCCCGACGATGTTCGAGCAGGTGGCCCGGCATCCGCGCTGGGCGGACGCGGACCTGTCCTCCCTGCGCATCCTGACCTGCGGCGGCTCCCCGGTGTCGACACCGCTGATCGCCGCATACGGGCAGCGGGGCCTCACCTTCCTCCAGGGGTACGGCATGACGGAGGCGTCCCCCGGCACGCTGTTGCTGGACGCCGAGCACTGTGTCAGCAAGGCGGGTTCGGCGGGTCTCCCGCACTTCTTCAGTGATGTGCGCGTCGTACGACCGGACTTGGCGCCCGTCGACGTCGGCGAGACCGGCGAGGTCGTGATCCGGGGCCCGCATGTCATGCCCGGCTACTGGGGGCTGCCCGAGGAGACGGCCGCCTCCTTCACGGACGGCTGGTTCCGCAGCGGGGACGCGGCCCGCGTCGACGAGGACGGCTATGTCTTCATCGTCGACCGCATCAAGGACATGATCATCTCGGGTGGCGAGAACATCTACCCGGCCGAGATCGAGGACCTGCTCCTCTCCCACCCGGACATCGCGGAGTGCGCGGTCATCGGTGTGCCGGACGAGAAGTGGGGCGAGGTGCCGCGAGCCGTGGTCGTCCCGCGCGAGGGTCATACGCCCGACCCCGACGAGGTGCTGGCCTCCCTCTCCGGCCGCCTCGCCAAGTACAAGATCCCCAAGTCGGTGGTGATCGCGGACGAGTTGCCGCGCACCGCCTCCGGAAAGCTCCTCAAGTCCCGTGTCCGCAGTCGGTACGGCAACAGCTAAGGAACCCCATGAGCATCACCGTCAACGGCCTCGACGAACTGAAGAAGCTCGCGGGCAGCGACCTCGGCGCCAGTGAGTGGATCGAGGTCACCCAGGAGCGCATCGACACCTTCGCCGACGCCACGGGCGACCACCAGTGGATCCACGTCGACCCTGAGAAGGCGGCGGCGGGCCCCTTCGGCGCCCCCATCGCCCACGGCTACCTCACCCTGTCGCTCTTCATTCCGTTGTTCACCGAGCTGTTGGACGTCCAGGGCGTCACGACGAAGGTCAACTACGGCCTGAACAAGGTCCGTTTCCCCTCACCGGTCAAGGTCGGCTCCCGCATCCGCCTCGTCGCCAAGCTCACGGAGGTCGAGGACGTGCCGGGCGGTGTCCAGATCACCGTCGACGGAGCGATCGAGATCGAGGGCGGCGCGAAGCCGGCCGCGGTATTGCAGAGCCTGTCGCGGTTCTACGCGTAGGCCGCTTCGCAGGGGTGCCGCGATCTGCCGTCGGGCGACCGCGGCGCCGTCGTGGCTTGTCGCGCAGTTCCCCGCGCCCCTTTGGGGCGCTGTACCCGCCGGTACGCATACACGAGCAGGCTCTTCACCTTCCCGGCGACCGGCTGACCGGTTGACCGTCCAGCCGGTGCGGGAGGTCGATCCGTAGGAGCGGGCGGGTCTTGGGGAACAGCGTGCCCGTGGCGTCGTTCGAGGCGCACAGCAGGCGGGTGTCCGTCACGAAGTCGCAGCCCTGGATGTCGCGGACCGGCTTGTCCAGGGTGATCTGCCAGGCTTCCTTCAGAGAGCCGCCTTTTGGTGAGGTGGCGGGGTTCAGAAGCGGCGCCGGGAAGACCTGGAGTCTGTTCTGGTCGCCCCACTCGCCCGACACCAGCCACTGGTCGTCGGGCGAGATCGCGGCGAAGGAGTTGTTGACCTTCTCGCCGGGGTTCAGCGCGTGCGTGTACTCGTAGCGCTTCCCGGCCGGTGTGGTGACCGCGAACATCTTCGACGCGGCCGTGTCCGCGCCCTGGTAGGCGTCGAAGACATAGCCGCGCGCGATGTCCGGGTCACCCACGTGGTTCCAGCCCCGGACGCGGAGGTCCAGGGGGATGTCCGTCAGTCCGCGGTACAGCAGTGAGCCGTCCGCGTGACTGGCGAGCCCCTGGCCTCCGCCGAGGGTGTCGGTGTACGCGGTCCCCGTCTCGGCCCACCGAGGTTCACCGGTGGCCCGGGCGGGGCTCGCGTGCACGGACACGGCACCTAATAAGGCGGCCAGGACGGTGAGTTGACGCTTCATAGGATTCAGGCCCCTGCCACGTCCACGAAGATGGGGTTGGAATAGAACCACGTATCCGCCCACGGGTCACCGTCGCCGGGCTCGTGCGGAATCGGCCCGTTCGGGTCGATCGAGGCGCCGAGATAGCCCGCACCGTGCCGGTTGCCGTCGCTGCCGCGCAGCCGGACGTAGAAGGACTCGTCCCCGGCGGTCAGCGGGATGCGCAGGGTGTACGTCCCCTTCCGCCCCGACACGTCCTTCGTCTGTACGACCCTGGTGTCCGGCGCCCGCCAGCTGTCCCGGTCGCTCACCGGACCGCGCACCGCGCCCCGGATCACGTCCACGTGCGCCAACTCGGGCAGGATTCCCTGGGGGTTGGGACGGGAGGCGGTCGTGACCGTCACGTAGAGCGTGATCTTCTCCCCCTTGCGGACGCGGAGGCGGCCGCCCAGCGTGACACCCCGGCCCGCGTCGCAGTCCCGCTTCAGCCGCACGTCGAGTCCGTCGAGCAGATGCCCGTGGTCCAGCCAGACACGGCCCGCGCGCAGGCCCGCCATCACCGAGCGGTAGCCGTAGCGCGTCACACCGACGTGGGTGCGGCTGAACTCGCCCGGCCAGAAGTCGCTGCCGGGCTGCGCGGTGTCGGTGTTCACCGGGTCGGGCAGCTTGCCGGTGTTGTCGAAGTTCTGCCCGGCGGCCCAGTCGCCGTTCTTCCAGGTGTCGAAGACCGTACGGTGGTTGTCGGAGTTGGTGGTGATCGAGTACAGGCTGCCTTCGGCCAGCATCGAGTCCCACAGCCCGCCGACGGTCGCCGTCGCCCAGTCGAAACCGCCGTACGTCACGTACGCCGCCGCCGGATAGCCCGCCCAGGACTGCGCCGACGGCTTGTTCTCGTACTCGCCGCGGATGGACGTCGAGGACCGCCAGCCGGGGAGCGCCGCGCCCTGGGCGCCCGGCGCGCCCTCCATGCCGATCATGATCTCGGGGGCCGCGTCCCGCCAGGCCCGCATCTCGTGCGGGGAGTCGATGCCGAGCCGCAGCGGGTGGTTGGCGATCACGAGGACGTCGTCCACGTAGCCCGAACGGCGCTGCTCCGCCAGCCACTTGATCGCCTTGACGGCGTGCGCCTCGTTGCGGGCGGTGTCGGTCGCGCCGGCGGAGCCCTCGGTGTAGCCGAGCAGCTTGCCGTCGTAGGCCAGCTCGAACTGCGTGAGCACATCGGTCTCGTGGGGGCCGGGAGCCGCGAAGATCGTGCAGTGCTCGGCGGCCGGGATGTACCACTCCAGGCCCTGGAAGATCAGCTGCCGCGGGTTCTCCGCACGGGCCTTGACGATCTCCGCGTGCTCCAGCTTGGCACCGTAGTCGGCGTGCCCGAAGTTGGAGTGCTCGTTGAACACCATCCAGTCCAGGCCGTACTTGGCGGCGGCCTGTGCTTGCTGGGAGAAGGTGTACTTCGCGTCGTGGCTGTAGACGGAGTGCACATGGTGGTCGCCGACCAGATAGGCGAGGCGGGGGTCGTCGCCGCCGAAACCCGGCCCGCGCGAGGAAGCGAAGGCGGGAGTGGCGGCCGACCCGAGGGCGAACGCGGCGCCGAACAGGCCCGCGCTGCGCAGGAGTCCACGCCTCGACACACCCTGGGCGTCGAGGTCGGCGGGGGAGACGGACGGGTCCGCCCAGGAGGGCAGCTGTTGCTCGGTCATGGTGATCCTCGCGAAACAGGGGGTCAGTGGGTCATGAACGACGAGACGGGCAGCGCCCGCGACACGATCCGGACGTCGCCGAGACGGCCGTAGAAGATCTGGTCGATCTTGTCGGCGTAGGTGTAGCCGCCCAGCAGCCACGGCTCGCCGACCGAGGTGATCCCGACGGCCGGTGCCTTCGGGTTGCGGACGACCGGGCAGCCCTGGACGTACAGCGTGGTGTGCTTGCCGTCGTTGACGACGGCGAGGTGCCACCAGGTCTCCAGCGGTGTCTCCTGGCCCCAGTTGGTGGCGATGCCCTGCTGGTTGAGCGGGCGCATGGCCCACTGCGGCTCGCGGTCGTTGGAGAGCGAGAGCGTGGCGAGCGGCTCGTCGGGGTCGTCGCCGGTCTTGCCCGCGGCCCCGCCCGTGCCCCGTCGACTGACCAGTCCCGCCCAGGCGTTGTGGTCCGGGTCCCAGTCGGCGGGCATCCGGTAGAACACCTCGATGGTGTAACCGTCCTTGAACACCGCCGAGTTGAGCGGCGCCTTGTCGACCGTCTGCAGATACGCGCCCTTCAGCGGCGACTTGTAGCCCTGGAACTCCAGGCTGCCGTGACCGGGCTGGTCGGGGTGGTGGTCGGCGGACCAGCCGAGCGAACCGCCGCCCACCGACACGACGGTGAGATCGTTGCCGCGACCGGAGAGGTCACGGACGGTTCCGGAGGCCGCCGAATCGAAGCGCCAGTAGGCGGCCGTGCCAGGGATCAGCATCTTCGACGCGGGACGGGCCGCGCGCGCCGGCACCGGGTCGAAGCCGGCGAAGCGCGCGGCGAAGTCGATGTCGACCGTGAACCGGTCGGCGTCACCGCTGAGTTCGATCTCCTGCCGCTCCAGCTCGTTGAGGCCCTTCTTGGCCCGCCCGAGGATCCACGGGGAGACCGTCTCCACGTCGATCACACCGCGGTCGAGGTCGAAGCGGTACAGGCGGATCATGGCCGCGCCGCCGAAGTACCGGTTCTGATAGTTCGTCAGGTGCAGGTGGACGTCGTTGCCCGCCGCGTTCTTGCGGGTCGCCCGGCCGGCGGGCCAGTAGTGGCCGTTGAGGGTGAGGAAGATCTGGTCGTGGTCCTTGACCAGCTGGTCCCACAGCTGCTGCCCGTACGTCGACAACTGGTCGTCCTCGACGACGAGTTCGTGCGTCGTCAGGATCACCGGCGTCTTGGGATGGGCGGCCAGGACGCTCTTCGCCCAGGCGTACCCCTTGTCCGACAGCCGCCAGTCCAGCGCCAGCACCAGCCACTCCCGGCCCGCGGCCCGGAAGAGGTGGTAGCTGTTGTAGCCGTCGTCGGAGGCGCCGCCGAAGGTCTTGTGGCCCTTGAACCGGGAGGGCCCGAAGGTGTCCAGATACGGCGTCGCACCGCGCTGGTCGGTGGTCGACGACTTCACATCGTGGTTGCCCGCGAGGACGCTGTAGCCCACGCCCCGCCGGTCCAGCAGCTCGAACGCCTCGCCGATCGCGGCGAATTCGGCCGTCGCGCCGTTCTGCGTGAGGTCGCCGAGGTGGGACAGGAAGACGATGTTCTCGTCCTTCCCGTGCTCCAACAGGTAGCGCAGCGAGGCCTCGACGGGCGTCTTGTCGATGCTCGGCCCGTCGAAGAGGTACTGCGTGTCGGGCATCACGGCGAGCGTGAAGCGCCGGCTCTCGGCGTCGGGACGCCAGCCGGACACGGAGGCGGGAGCGGCCTGAGCCACTGCGGGCAGGGCGGCCCCGGCGGTGGCCGCGGCCCCCAACAGCGCCGTGGCCCGCAGGAAACTGCGCCGGCCGGCACCGGCCTGCGCGGCCTCCTGGCCCTGGTCGTGCTCATGCGAAGTACACACGTGTGCTCCAAAACGGACGTGAGAAAGCAGAGGGGGATGCAGAGGGGATCAGAGCGCGCGCAGCGTCCAGCTCCAGCGGTGGACGCCCGGTGCGACGAGATAGGAGGCGGAGGTGTCCGGACCGCACGAGGCGGTGCCGAGCCCGCGATGGGCCGCGTCGATGTGCACCACACAGCCCGCCCGGGGGACCAGCTCGTCGTGGTGCGCCACGCCGGAGAGGCCCTCCGCGCGATACCGGCCCACCCCGACCTGGCGCGGTTCGTCCAGGACGACCGCGAGACCCGTCGCGTCCGGCGCCGACAGCGTGAACCGTCGTACGCCGTGCCGCCCGCCGCTCTCCTGCGGGCGCAGATAAGGAGTGAACAACTCGTCGACCGGCATCGAGTGATGCCCCACCGGCGCCCCGAAGGCGCGGTCCGGATACGACTCCCAGGGGCCCTGTCCGTACCACTCCATGAGGTCGAGCCCGGCCACCGTCTCGAACACGGAACCCACCCGGGCCACGTCGTCGAGCCCCTCGGGGAGGTCGGCCGACTCCTCGACGCGGATGCCGCCCTCGACCGCGGTGAACACCTGGACATGGCGCACGGCGCCCGCCTCGGTGGCGTACTCCGCCTGCACGGTGACCCGGCCGCCGTTCCGGCGCACGTCCGTCACCTTGCGCACCGGCGCGTCGAGCCCCCAGGCCCGCCAGCGCAGTCCCAGTCCGCCCAGCTCGTCGTTGTCGGTGGGCGCCCGCCACAGCGAGAGGGCGGGGGCGGACACCAGCAGCGGGTGGACGAGAAGACCGTCGTCATCGACCTCGACGAAACGGTTCTCCACACCAACCGGAGCCTGCGCCGACGCCTCCCGCAACCGCACCTGAGGCAGACACACCACCGTCCCGCGCGGCCCCCAGACCTCGTCCCCGGCCGTCGTCACCCGCAGCGTCAGCCACGCCTCGCCGCCCTCCTCGGGCAGTTCGAAGGGCAGCGGCACCGCCGCGGTCTCACCGGGCCGCAGGTCCGGCAGCTCGGCGGGCGCGGTCAGCGTCCCGCCCTCGGTCAGGGACAGCTCCCACTCCGCCGCGAGCCAGTCGAGGCCGCGGAAGTGCTGGTGGTTGCCGAGGACGATGCCCTCGTGATTGTGGCACGCGATCCGCACCGGCGCCGCGATCTCCCGGTGCTCGTACATCACCGGCTTGGGCGTGCGGTCCGGGAACACCACGCCGTCCGCGATGAACGCGCCGTCGTGGATCGGTTCACCGAAGTCGCCGCCGTACGCCCAGCGGTACCCGGGCGCGGCGACACCGTTGTCATAGAGCCCGGCGCCCCCACGCCCGACCGGTCTGCCGTCGTTCACGCCCTGAAGAATTCCGTGGTCCCAGAACTCCCAGATGAACCCGCCCTGAAGTCCCGGAGTGGACTCGATGGCCGCCCAGTGGTCGGCCAGTGTGCCGTTGCTGTTGCCCATGGCGTGCGAGTACTCGCACCAGATCAGCGGCTTGGTCTGGCGCCCCGAGAGCGCGTGCTCGACGCACTCCTCCAGCGAGGCGTACATGGGACAGGCGATGTCGGTCGCGTCACCGGTCGCCGCCCAGTCGAGCTTGGCGGCCCCCTCGTACTGGATCGGCCGGGTCGGGTCGTGCCGCCGCACCCAGCCGGCGGCCGCGTCGTGGTTGGCGCCGTAGTCGGACTCGTTGCCCAGCGACCACACGATGACCGACGGGTGGTTCTTGTCCCGCAGCACCATCCGCGCGACCCGGTCCACGAAGGCGTTCAGATAGCGCGGGTCGTCGGCGATCTCGTGGGCGTGGTCGTGCGACTCGATGTCCGCCTCGTCGACGACGTAGAAGCCGAGTTCGTCGGCGAGGTCGTAGAGCGCGGGGTCGCCCGGGTAGTGGGAGGTGCGGATCGCGTTGAACCCGAACCGCTTGAGCGTGATCAGGTCCGCGCGCATGTCGTCGTACGACACCGTGCGCCCGGTCAGCGGGTGGAAGTCGTGCCGGTTCACGCCCCGGATGAACACCCGCTCGCCGTTGACCAGCAGGTCCCGCCCGACGATCTCGACGTCCCGGAAGCCGATCCGGTGGCGGGAGGTGTCGGCGACCGTGCCGTCGGCGCGGTGCAGGCGGACCGTCAGGTCGTACAGCTCGGGCGTCTCGGCGGTCCAGGTGCGGACGTCCGGCACGGTGGCCACGAGACGCGCCTCGCCGAGGAAGTCGGAGACCCGGTCGTCCTCGACGTTGAACCGGTCGAACTCCGCGTCCTGCGCCAACGCGAGACCGTCCAGCTCCCCGCTGACGTACCACCCTTCGGGCAGCGCGCCCCCCGAGTCCCGTACGACGCAGTCGACCCGCAGCGAACCGTCGCGGGAGGCCCGTACGGTCACGTCGGACAGCCGCAGCGGATCCGTCGCGTACAGCAGCACCGAGCGCGTGATCCCGCCGTGCCACCACTGGTCCTGGTCCTCGATGTGCGAGGCGTCCGACCACTTGACGACCGTCAGCCGTACGACGCTCCGCGCGCCGGCGCTCACCAGTCCCGTCAGGTCGAACTCGGCCGCGAGGTGGGAGTCCTTGGAGATCCCGACGGGCCGCCCGTCCACGTGCACGAGGAGCACGCTCTCGGCGGCCCCGACCTGGAGCACGATCCGGCGTCCGGCCCACTCGGCGGGGATGTCGACCTGTCGCTCGTACACACCCGTCGGGTTTGCGTATACAGGAGACAGTGGGGGGTATTCCGCGAACGGCATACGGACGTTGGTGTACTGCGGACGGTCGTCCGTGTCCTGCATGGTCCATACACCCGGCACGTGTGCCGAGGACCAGGAGCCGCCGACCGGCGCGTCCGGAGTGGGCAGCAGCTGGAAGCGCCAGTCGCCGTCCAGGGGGAGTGCTCCGGTGCGCCGGTCGACGGCGTTCATGGGCAGCCGCCCCCAGGAGGTCACCTCGGGTGACTCCCAGGGGCGCAGAGCCAGCAGCGGATCATTCGTCATCCGCGGACGGCTCCCTTCGCGAGGTCGCCGATGATCTGCTTGGCGCCGATCGCGAACACGATCAGCAGCGGGATGAGGGCGAGCAGGGCGCCGGTCATCACGATGCCGTAGTCGGTGGTGCCGTGGGTGCCGTTGAGCTGGGACAGCGCGACCTGGAGGGTCACGTTGTTCGGGTTGGTCAGGGCGATCAGGGGCCAGGCGAAGTCGTTCCACTGGCCCATGAAGGTGAAGATGCCGAGGAAGGCGAGACCGGGGCGGACCACCGGGAGCGCCACGTGCCAGTACTGGCGCAGGAAGTTCGCGCCGTCCAGCTTGGAGGCGTCGAGCAGCTCGTCGTGGATGGCGGACTTCATGTACTGGCGCATCCAGAAGATGCCGAAGGCGTTGGCCGCGGCCGGCACGATCAGCGCGGTCATCGAGCCGATCCAGCCGATCTTCGCCATGATCACGAACTGCGGGATGACCGAGAGCTGCGCGGGCACCATGAAGATGACCATGAGCAGCCCGAACAGCACGTTCTTGCCCGGGAACTCGAACTTCGCGAAGACGAAGGCCGCGAGCGAGTCGAAGAGCAGGACCAGGAAGGTCACCGACACCGCGACGATCAGCGAGTTCCACATCGACCCGAAGAAGTCGATGGCGTCGAAGAGATTGCGGACGTTCTCCAGGAAGTGCGTGCCCGGCAGCAGCTTGGGCGGGTAGGAGAAGATCTCCGACGAGCTGTGCGTCGACATGATCACGGCCCAGTAGAACGGGAAGGCCGAGATCAGGGTGCCGATGATCAGCGGGAGGTGCAGCGCGATCCCTCTGCGGCGGGACCCCTTGATGGAGGACATGATGGGCCCTTCCTACTCGCCCCGGCGCTGCACGAGGCGCCAGTTGATGATCGAGAAGAGCACGACGACCAGGAAGATGCCCCAGGCCACCGCGGCTCCGTAGCCGAAGTCGTTGTTGTCGAAGGTCTGCTGGAAGAAGTAGAGGACCATGGTCTGGCCCGAGTGGCCCGGACCGCCCGCGAACGTCGAGTCGTTGGACGAGGTCTGGAGGAGGACCTGCGGTTCGGAGAAGCTCTGCAGGCCGGTGACGGTCGAGACGACGAGCACGAACAGCAGGGTGGGCCGCAGCAGCGGGAGCGTGATCCGGAAGAAGGTCTGGATCGGCCCGGCGCCGTCCACGCGGGCCGCCTCGTACAGCTCGCCCGGGATGGTCTGGAGTCCGGCGAGGAAGATGATCGCGTTGTAGCCGGTCCACTGCCAGGTCATCAGGGCCGCGATGGTGATCTTGATGCCCCAGGGGGTGTTCAGCCAGGCCACCTGGTCGAGCCCGACCCCGTGCAGGACGGCGTTGATCACACCGTTGTTGGTGGAGAAGATCGAGCCGAAGACGATCGCGATGGCGACCACCGAGGTGACGTTCGGCAGGAAGTACGCGACCCGGTACAGGCCCTTGAAGCGGACCGCCGAGTTGAGCATCACGGCCGTGATCATCGCCAGGAAGATCATGGGGAAGGTGGCCAGCGCCCAGATGATGATCGTGTTGCCGATCGAGTTCCAGAAGTCGCTGTCGCTCAGCAGGTACTGGTACTGCGAGAGTCCGGCCCACTCCATCGAGCCGAGGCCGTCCCAGCGGTGGAAGGACAGATAGAGCGAGAAGCCGACCGGGAAGAGGCCGAAGGCGAGGAAGATCAGATAGAAGGGGGAGATCGCGGCGTACAGGTGCCAGTACTTGCGCAGGCCCTTCTTGGGCTGCGCGGGCGACGGCTGTGCCACCGCGGGCGGGGTCTGCTCCAGGACGGCCATCAGTAGCTCACCCCCAGGTGCTTCGCGATGCGACGGCACTTGCTCATGGCGTCACTCCAGGCCTTCTTGGGGTCCTTGCCGAGGACGCCGACGTTCTTGATCTCGTCCTTGATGGGCTGCCCGAGGGCGACATCGAAGGGGCTGTTGTAGGCGACCACGATCTTCTGCGCGGCCGGCCCGAAGACGTCGGTGGTGACCTGGCCGCCGAAGAAGGGGTCGGGCTCCTGCATCTGCTTGAGCCCGTAGGAGGCGGGCGTCGAGGGGAAGAGACCCGCGTCGACGTAACCCTGCGCCTGGTTGGCCGCGTTGAGCATCCAGGCGATGATCTGGAAGGCCTGCTCGGGCTCCCGGCACTCCTTGGTGATCGACAGGAACGAACCGCCGTTGTTGGCGGGGCTCACGGGCATCTGCGCCACCCGCCACCTGCCCTTGGTCTTCGGCACACCGTTCTTGATGTCGAAGGCGGCCCAGGATGCGCCCAGTTGGCTCGGCAGCTTGCCGTCCTGGATGGCGGAGAGCTGGTCCGGGGTGCCGTTGACCAGGTCCGAGACGATCTTCCGTTGCTTGGCCTCGACGGCCAACGCCCAGGCCCGGCGCACGTGTTCCTGGTCGCCGATGAAGTGGCGGTCCTTGTCGACGTACCGCTTGGAGCCCTGGTTGACGACGTTCTCGAAGACGGAGTTGACGTCGGTGAGCAGCTTGGCGGCCGGGATCCGCTTGCCCAACTGCACGCCCGCGTCGAAGAACTTCTCCCAGGTGTCGAGCTGCGAGGTCACGTCGTCGGGCTCGTACGGCAGTCCCGCCTTGCGGAAGACGTCGTACTGGTAGAAGTGCCCGACCGGACCGCAGTCGATCGGGAAGCCGACCATCGTGCCGTCGTCGGCGATGCCCTGGTCCCACTTCCAGGACAGGTACTGGGACTTGTACTTCTCCGCGCCCAGCGTCCTCAGGTCGATGAACTGGTCCGCGTTCGGCAGGTAGGCGGCCATGTCCTCGCCCTTGAGCCCCGCGATGTCGGGGATGTGGGCCCGGCCGGTGATCGTGGTGATCAGCTTGGAGCGGTACTGGCCGCCGATCTGGATGGCCTCCAGATCGACCGAACTGTCGTAGCGGGCCTTGGCGTTCTTGACGACGGTGTCGCTCAGACCGCCGCTCCAGTACCACAGGACCATGTTCCGGCCGGTCGAGCCGGTCGGAACGGCACAGCCGGTCGCCAGACCGCCGAGTGCCGCGGCGGCTGTACCGGCGATGCCTGCGGAGGCATCGGCGGCCCCTCACGCCGTGACCTCCGAGGGCGGAGCGGGCTACGGGCCCTCCACGCTCGCGGGCAACGCCCGGAT
>NZ_JBEYVC010000033.1:0-77456 GCF_040643855.1 Streptomyces sp. NPDC047072
TTCGTGGGGGGGGGGGGGGGGGTCCCCCCCCCCCCCCCCCGCCCGTCGTCCGAAGCGGTGAGGGGTCAGGCCTGCTCGGCGTCCGTGGCGGGGGCCTCGACGGCCTCGGCAGCGGGGACCTCGGCGGCCGGGGCCTCAGCAGCGGGAGCCTCAGCGGCAGGCGCCTCGGCGGCCTCGGCGGCGGGAGCGGCCTCCTCGGCCTTCTTCTCGCCACCCTCGAGCAGGTCGCGCTCCCACTCGGCGAGCGGCTCGCCCGCGGCCTTCTCGCCCTTGTCACCGGTGGCGACGCGCGAGCGGCTGATGAGGCCCTCGGCGACGGCGTCGGCGATCACACGGGTGAGCAGGGTGACGGAGCGGATCGCGTCGTCGTTGCCCGGGATCTTGTAGTCGACCTCGTCGGGGTCGCAGTTGGTGTCGAGGATCGCGACGACCGGGATGTTGAGCTTGCGGGCCTCGCCGACCGCGATGTGCTCCTTCTTGGTGTCCACGATCCAGACGGCGCTGGGCACCTTCTGCATCTCGCGGATACCACCGAGGGTCTTCTCCAGCTTGGCCTTCTCGCGCGAGAGCACGAGAAGCTCCTTCTTGGTCAGACCGGACGCGGCGACGTCCTCGAAGTCGATCTGCTCGAGCTCCTTGAGGCGCTGCAGACGCTTGTAGACAGTCGAGAAGTTGGTGAGCATGCCGCCCAGCCAGCGCTGGTTGACGAAGGGCATGCCGACGCGGGTGGCCTGCTCGGCGATGGCCTCCTGCGCCTGCTTCTTCGTGCCGACGAACATGACCGTGCCGCCGTGGGCGACGGTCTCCTTGACGAACTCGTAGGCGCGGTCGATGTACGACAGCGACTGGAGCAGGTCGATGATGTAGATGCCGTTGCGCTCGGTGAAGATGAAGCGCTTCATCTTCGGGTTCCAGCGACGGGTCTGGTGACCGAAGTGGACGCCGCTCTCCAGCAGCTCCCGCATCGTGACGACGGCCATGGCCGTTCTCCTTGGTGTTCTCGGTTGTACCGCGGGTACCGGAGGGCACTCGCGCCTGACGCCCGCGACGCGCCTTGCCACAAAGGACCGAGAGGCGCTGACACCGACCGTGGAACGGCCTGATGTCGGGGCGTGCGAAGTCGACCCGGTGACCCGGATCGCCAGAAGAAGTGTACGGGACCCGCGAGGTACCGGGTGACGCCGATATCCACAACCGGGGAGTGGTCCACAGGTCCCGGCCATGATCGGACGGATTGCGGCACGGTTCTCGCATGCGAGCGAAACTTTGCGGTACGGGGTTACCGGCGGCGTTCCCGTTGCTGGTGCCGTTCTTGTTGCTGGTCCTGATCCTCACCGGCATGCGCCCGGCCACTGGGCCGGTCTTCCTGGAGCCGGCGGGCACGGACACCGTCCCGGCACCGGCGATCGCCCGCGCCTGGCCGGTGGGCACCCGCCCCGCGGTACTGCGCGGCTGGGAGCCCCCGGCGACGGTCTACGGCCGGGGACACCGGGGCGTCGACCTGGCGGCGCCCGCCGGGGCCCCGGTACGGGCGGTGGCGGCGGGCCGGGTGTCCTTCGCGGGGCGGGTGGCGGGCCGTGGCGTGGTCGCCGTGGAACTGACGGGAACGGATCTCAGAACAACGTACGAGCCGGTGACGGCGTCGCTGAAGAAGGGCGACGAGGTAGCAGCCGGCGATCCCGTGGGCACGGTCGAACCGACCGGCTCCCACTGCACGACGACCTGCGTCCACTGGGGCCTCCTGAGAGGCGACACCTACCTGGACCCTCTGTCGCTGCTCCCGCCCTGGCTACTGCGCCGGGGCCCACCAAGACTGCTCCCCGTACTCGGCATCCCCCTGCCCTGATACGTAGCTGCGGGCAGTCGTGCCGCAGGGCGGCACGGGTGGGCGCAGCGGCACCCCGCCAGCGCGGGCAAGCGAAACCCACCCCGGCCGAGCCCCGACGAGCCTCAGCCCCGCACACCCCGCAGCGCCATCCGCACAGCCGCCTCGGTAATCACCGCCGGCTCCTCCGCAGCCCCCAGCTCGATCCGCCGCACAGCCGCATCCACCACGCCCTGCAACAGCATCGCCGCCATCCGAGGCTGCTCATGCCCCATCTCGCCAAGCGCAGAGACGATCATCGCGACCAGCCCTCCATGCGCGGCCCGGATCTTCTCCCGCGCCCCCGCGTCCAGCTCACTCGCGGAGATCGCGACCACGGCCCGGTGCCGCCGGTCCCCGACCAGCGCCAGCTGCTGCCGCACATACGCCTCGACCTTGCCCTCAGCCGTGGACGCCCGCTCCATCGCCGCCGAGACATCCGCGGCCCAGACCGGGAAGTCGACCTCGCACAGCTCCTCGACGACCGCGGCCCGCGACCGGAAGTACTCGTACACGGACGACCGGGCGAGCCCCGTCCGCTCGGCGAGCGCCGGGAAGGTCAGCGCCTCCGTCCCACCCTCGGACAACAACGACCGAGCCGCGTCCAGCAGGGCGGCTCGCTGCATCGACCGGTGCTCGGCCACGGAGGCCGCTCGAATCCTTGGCACGTCAACCACTCTACGGACGTGCCCCTGCCGACGGGAGTGACTCAGACCTCTCAGCGTCCGAAGCTCGCCAGTTTCGCGCGCAGCTGGAGCACCGACTTGGTGTGGATCTGACTCACCCGGCTCTCGGTCACCCCGAGCACATGACCGATCTCGGCGAGCGTGAGCCCCTCGTAGTAGTACAGCGTGACCACGGTCTTCTCCCGCTCGGGCAGCGTGTTGATCGCCCGCGCCAGGAACCTCCGCAGCTCCCGGTCCTCGGCCACCTCCACCGGATTGT
The DNA here is from genome assembly GCF_040643855.1 of Streptomyces sp. NPDC047072. Taxonomy (NCBI): domain Bacteria; kingdom Bacillati; phylum Actinomycetota; class Actinomycetes; order Kitasatosporales; family Streptomycetaceae; genus Streptomyces; species Streptomyces sp. NPDC047072. Next base: position 2,810 of record NZ_JBEYVC010000033.1, read on the forward strand.
CGGCGGCGGTGTCCTCCAGCGTGTCCATCAGGCTCAGCCGGTCGCCACCCTCGCCCCCGACGTGCAGCAGCTCCTCCAGTGCGACCACGTTCGCCAGCGACAACTGGCTGAAGACCGCGTGGAGTTCCTCCACGGCGACCCCCATTTCGGCCGCCACCTCACCCTCGCTCGGCGTCCGCCGCAGCCGCGCCTCCAGCGTCGCGTACGCCCGCTCCACGTTGCGCGCCTTCTGCCGCACGGACCGCGGGATCCAGTCCAGCGCCCGCAGTTCGTCGATCATCGCGCCCCGGATCCGGGTGATCGCGTACGTCTCGAACTTGATCTCCCGGTCGATGTCGAACTTCTCGATCGCGTCGATGAGCCCGAAGACCCCGGAGGAGACGAAGTCGGCCTGCTCCACGTTGGGCGGCAGGCCGACGCTCACCCGTCCCGCCACGTACTTCACCAGCGGCGAGTAGTGCAGGATCAGCTGCTCGCGCAGCCGCTCGTCCGCTGTCGCCTTGTACGACCGCCACAGCTCGTCGAGCGTCGAGGGAGCGGGCGGCCGCACGTCGCCACCGTCACGAGCGGCTGGGGGGATCGCCGCCGCCCGGTCGGACCCGGAGGTGTGCTGGGGCATTCGTCGCCTTGTGCCGTTCTGCCGTGAAGTACGTGATGTACAGGAAGCGAGAGAAGTGGGTGACTGTGTCGGAATCCACGTGAGCGTAGCGTGACTGAAGCGTCGCAGTGCGCGATGAGTGCCGCCGGAACCATGCGCAGATACGTTCCGCTCACCCTCCTCGCGAGGTGCGGCGATCACCCCACGGCCTTCCCCGCGAACGCCAACTGCGGGAATTCCCAAGGGCATCGGGGTTCCCCCGGACGGCCGAACCCCCTCGGTCAACACGGGGTGCGGCCACCCCATACGGAGGTCATCGCCTGGCGTGTCAACTTCCAGCCGTCGCCGTGTCGTTCGACGTAACCAAGTGATCGGAGTTCGTACAGTCTCGCGACGGCGTCGTCCCCCGTCGTCTGCGCGCCCCGCGCGATCTCGTCCACCCGCGCGGCCCGGTGTCCGGGCAGCGCGGCCAGCACCCGCCGGGCGGCGGCCTCCAGCAGATCGCGGGGCAGCACGGGCCCGCGCCGGTCGGGAGCCAGCTCTCCCATCTCGCCGACCATCTCGACGACTTCCGCCGCGTCCGTGACCAGGGTGGCGTCGCCGCGCAGGAGTTCGTGCACCCCGGCGGACAGCCCGCTGGTGGCCGGCCCCGGCACGCCCATGGTGTGGCGTCCCAGTCGCTGGGCCGCCCGCGCGGTGACCAGGGAGCCGCTGCGGTGGGCGGCCTCGACGACGACGGTGCCCCGGGTGAGGGCGGCGATCACACGGTTGCGCTGCACGAATCTGCTCGGCGTCGGGTGGTCGCCGGGCGGCAACTCCCCGATCACCAGCCCCTGTTCCGCGATCCTGTTGATCAACTGGACGTGTCCGCGCGGGTACGGCCGGTCGACCCCGCAGGCCAGGACGGCGACGGTGGCACCGCCTGCGCCGAGGGCTCCGCGGTGGGCGACGCCGTCGACCCCGTAGGCCCCGCCGGACACGACGACCCACCCGTGTTCGGCGAGCCCCGTCCCGAGGGTGGCGGCCATGTGGGCGCCGTACTCGGTGCAGGCGCGGGCCCCGACGACGGCGACGGATCTCAACGCCCACATCCGCAGACTCGGCAGCCCCCGAACCCACAATCCGATAGGCCTCGCATCCCCGAGATCATCGAGCTGCCCGGGCCACTCGGTGTCCCCCGGACACACGAACCGAGCCCCGGCCTCCCGAGCGACCTCCAGATCCCTCCCGGGCTCGGCCACCCGCCCCCGAGCCCGCAACCCCTCCCACCGCTTCTCACTCACCCCACCGAAGGACTCCCCCTTCCCCCGCAACCGATCAGCAACCTCCCGCACCCCGACCTCCCGAACCCACCGCCCCCCGACCTCGTCCCCCGGTTCGAGGACGCGGGCGAGGAAGACGCGGTCGAGCAGTTCGCCGTCGGGGTCGGCAGCGGTCACGTCAGGGCTCCGATGGCCATGGGCACGCCCCGCGGCACCCCGGTACGCAGTTGCAGCGCCAGGGCTACGTCCGTCACGTCGGGACGGTCGTGCCCGACGAGGTCCGCGACCGTCCAGGCGACCCGCAGCACACGGTCGAGTCCCCGGGCGGTCAGCACCCCTCGTTCCAGGCTGCGTTCGGCCTCGTCCATCGCACCGGGCGACGCGTGCCAGCGCGTGCGCAGTTCGCGGCCGGGCACCTCGCTGTTGGTCCGCCAGGGAGTGCCCGCGAGACGCAGGGCGGCCCGTTCCCTGGCGGCCCGCACCCGGTCGGCGACGACCGCGGTGGACTCGCCCCGGGCACCCCGTTCGGTGAGCTGGGCCCGCGTGACCCGGTCCACCTCCACGCGCAGGTCGACGCGGTCGAGCAGCGGGCCCGAGAGCCGGGCCTGGTAGCGGCGGATCGACGAGGGCGGGCACTCGCAGAAGTCGTCGGTCTGGGAGAACCGTCCGCACGGGCAGGGGTTGGCCGCGAGCACCATCAGGAACTTCGCCGGGAACCGCACCACACCCGCACTGCGCGCGATCACCACATGCCCCGCTTCCAACGGCTGACGCAGCGCGTCGAGGGCCTGGGTGTTGAACTCGGGCGTCTCTGCCAGAGAAGGGCTGTGCACCCCCGACAAACCGGATCTAGGGCTACCGCCAGGGCGCCAAGCGCGCTTCACTGGAGTCGAGCACTATGTCCAATTCATCCACTTTTGCCCAATCTCGCCGGTACGACACCGCCATCTATGCGCGACTGAGCCGAGACCGTAGCGGGCTGAGCGAGAACGTCAACATCCAGATCGCCGAGGCGAGCGCCTACGCCGACGACGAGGGCTGGCCGGTCGTCGGCATCTATAAGGACAACGACATCAGCGCCTCGAAGTACTCGACCAAACCTCGGGACGACTACGACCGGATGCTGACCGCCGTCCGCCGCGGCCAGATCAACGTCATCCTCATCACCGAGATGCCCCGGCTGTACCGCCGACTGGAAGAACTGCTGACGGTGATCAAGCTCGCCGAGACGACGGGCCTGCGACGAATCCAGACCACCGACGGCATCAACTACGACCTGTCGACGGCCGAGGGCATCCACGCCGCGATCAACGCGGTCAACAACGCCATGCTCGAAGCCGGGCGCATGTCAAAGCGCATCAAGCGCAAGTCCCGGGCCCGGGCCATGGCCGGCAAGGTTCACGGCGGTGGCCGCCCCTTCGGCTACGAGGCCGACGGCCTCACCATCCGGGAAAGCGAAGCCGCCGTCATCCGGGAGTGCGCCGAGCGGTTCATCGCCGGCGAGTCCATCCGGGACATCGTGCTCGACCTCAACGCCCGCGACATCCGTACCGCCATGGGTAAGGAGTGGCGTATCGAAAACCTTCAGCGCACGATCATGAAGAAACGTTACATCGGCGTGCGCGAGTACGAAGGACAGGAATACCCGGCCGAGTGGCCCGCCATCCTGACGCGCGAGCAGTGGGACCGCATGGAGGCCCGGCGGCTCAGCAAGCGGTACCGCTGGCCCAAGGGGCAGACCGGTGTCCGTAAGTACCTACTGACCGGGCTGATCTACTGCGGCAAGTGTGGCGGCGTCATGGTCGGGTCAGGCCGGTCGGAGGAAAACGGCCGGCCAGCCCAGATGCGGTACCGCTGCCGCCGGACAGACAACCACGGGCGGGTCATCGGCTGCGGCGCCAGCTTCCGGATCGCCGAACCGGTCGAACTCCTGGTCAAGGAGGCCATCTGTCACGTCTTCGACGACCCGAAGGTGGCCGTGACGCTGGCCCCCAAGGTAGATAAGGACAAGGTCAGGGGCTTGGTCCAGGAGTACGAGCGCCGCAAGGCCAAGCTCGACCAACTGGTCACCGACTACGCCACCGACGTCCTCACCCGGGACCAGTTCGTCCAGGCCAAGGGCATCGCCGAGGCGTCGGTCCAGGAAGCCCGGGAAGCTCTGGCCCACTACCAGGAGGAGACGACCGCGGCCCGGCTCCCGGCCGACCAGACGATCCGCGACGCCTGGGACAGTTCCGGGCTCACCTGGCGACGCAGCGTGGCACAGCTCGTCATCAAGAAGGTCATCGTCAAGCCCGGGCATCCCGGAAGTGCCAGGTGGCGCGGCTACCGGTTCAATCCGGATCTCATCGAGATCCAGTGGAAGCTGTGACACTGACGGAGGTGCGTACGCCAGCGCACGCACCTCCCGCAGGACCAAACGAGCGGGCAACGCCCCCTGAACCGAAGTCCCCAGAGGTGCTCACGTAGCCCGTTCGGGTAGAAGAACGGCCTCTTCGGCGTGTCGCGGTAAAGCAGGTTGACGATCAGACGCGTTGACTTCCGTGCCATCCTGTTGGGAATTCCGCCAGACCATCGGCAAGGAATGTCCGGTTTGGCTTCATATCAACCGGCGGCTGAACGATTCTGCTTTGGCCATAGATTTATACGCCTGATGGAATCCGTCACGACACTTCGATATGTCGACTTGGTGACGACGCACGCAGACACGCCAAGCGGACCTCGATGCACTAATCTTCGACTCGACTCAAGGCGGCCCGCCTACTGCGCCCCCAAGAGTGCTTTGTTCTGATTCGCGCTGGTGGGAGCCTCCCACCAGCGCTTGTCACTCAAACCCTTAATACGGGTGATGCGAGCGAAGGGTTCAAAGGTTCGATGGCGCTTAAGGTGCCGCGCAAGCTCTCCGGGCGGACGATCCGCAAGGATCAGCTGGATGACCTCCTTGAGGAGGTGCGCCGTGAGTTTGGCCCATCACCAGAGGACGATTTTTCTATAGCGGTGGGGGAAAGCGTCTATGATGGGAAGTCTTTCGAAGAGGTTTTGGCCCAGGTGGGCCGCATTACGTTCGTCGATAATCTGACGATCAAAATTGTGCGCGGGACCAAGTCGTTCACCTTCAGCGCCCAGAATGGACTAATCGAGATCGACGCTGCTGGAGGCGAGCAATACTTCTCCGTGGGGTTCGGTCATAGAATCAAGGACATCCTCACGAGGGACGCCTCCCGACTGCACCGCATCCTCCCAACGCATACGCGGCGCATCATCGACTGGTTCCTGCTGCCGCTGGAATCGGTTCTGGCCGTGGTCGCAGTCCTGATGACTGCGCTCATGGTCGGTTGGGTCGCAGCAGTTACCGCCGCCTCCCTCTCCGTAGCTCTCCTTCTGATCACGCTGGTGGTACGACGCCGCTTTGCGACGTACATCCTCCTGCAGAGGGACGCTCGAGAGCCGTGGTTGAGGGCGCATCGGCTCGGCTTGGTCAGCATCGTGATCGCCGTATTGATGCCATTGATCGTGAACGCGCCAACCTGGTTTGAGGAGGACGCGGCACCGGTGACGCCGAAGTCAGGGTCGACCGGACAGTCGTCGAGCTCAGCCGAAGCGACTGCCTCGCGGTCAGCGGCCTCCGCACTGTCCCGCGACACCCAGCGCTCACCGCTGACCAAGGTCAAGGTCGAGCCGGCGGTGGGCCCGGCTGGCGAACCCTTCATCCTGACAGGCAAGGGCTTCGAGCCCGGGACCGATGTCTTGGTGGAGTTGGTCGCGGGGCCTGGTACGACCTTGTCGGAAGACAAGGCGGAACGTCGTCTCGTTCGAGTGAACGACAAGGGCGAGATCGGGCCCGAGAAGATCACCGCGGGGCGAGGCGTCTGCTGTTCCCGAGGGGTTATCCGGGTGGTGGCTACGCCGGACGGACAGACGGCCGGGGTCGAGACGGCCTACAAGCTGGAGTGACTGGGCCTCGCGTCGGCCTACTCTCAGACCACGGGTTGGCATACGAATCGTGCAGCGTCCGCACAGGTCTGACCTGGGCGGACGTCTCATTTTCCTCCGGACAACCTCCTGCCCCAACCGTAGGGCTCGCAGATTTACCGGAATCAGCCTCCGCGGGAACGCTATTTCTGCGCATGCGGCACCTTCATGAATAGCTGGCCCGAAGTTCAAGACCACCTGACGGGAGTCGGCCTGGAGCGGGAGCTTGTCCTGGCCCAATAACGCTTATACCGTCGACCTGGCCGTGAACCTCACGGCCAGATCGAGGCAGGCGCCCTAGCCATCTCGGTGAGGCCCGCAATGGCGATATCCGGAAAGATTTAGAGAGGACAGCCGAGGCGCTGTCATCATGCGGATGAATCAGCTACCCCCCTTCTCCTCTGACTTGAAGTAGTAGCCCAAGACGAAGCCAAGGACTCCCACTAGGCCCGATGTAATCGGCGCCATCCCCTCGGTCGTCGATTTGACTGCTTCGATCTCGGCGCTACCAACCAGCTTCACGATGAGTACCGGAGCCAAGATGCTCAGCAGCGTGATCCCTATGTATCCATAAACCAGTACCACGGCGATGTTTCGGCGGGCTCGCTGTTCCTCGCGCATGAGGCTCGCTCGATCTTTGCTGGAGATTTCCCCGGCTTTGAGGGCCTCTGCTGCTTGGCGGCTATTCGCAGCTCGCCTGACGGATCTCCCCGTGCCAGATGCTTCTGAGGTCACCGCGTCCTCCCGGATACCTACTCCCAAAGATCAAAAATTTGGGCCGATTTGCCTTGCCCGATCTGTATCTCCCTGCCCACCGCCCGGTAGAGCAGCTCAATCGCGATGGCCACTGCTTCTTCTGGAGTCTCAGCATCGCGAAGGTTATCTGTGAGGGTTGTCAGGCGGACAAAGACTTCCCCCTCGAATCTGATGCTCACGCCCGGCTCTCTGCTGCCAATGTCTGGCGGCTCACTGACCTTCCCCACATTACCCTCCCCGAACGACCCAGTGGCCGAATGATGACATCGGCGACATGGGTCGTCAACGGTGCAGAAGTTGCACAAATGAATGAACTTCTTGACTGGAGGAGAAATGCGTGTTGCTGGTGGGTTCTATGTAAACCGCCGAGGAGATTGATTCACGAGTAGACGCGATCTTGCTTGCCGTCGGCGCTGCGACGATAACTGCCGCACCCGCTGGCCCTTTAATGCGACAAATCACCGCTCCCTCTGGATGCAGCCAGTTCCACTACGCGATGCGGGTCTTAGTTTCACGCGCGGCGGCGTCATCCACCGAGCCATAGCGACGCAGTACCCTGATCGGCTTGAACGTCGATTTTTCGAGAGCAGGATTAATAGCCTCAAGGAGGGCATCGGCGCTCGGCCCATACATGTAGAGGGTGCACTCGTGGCCGCCGAACTCGTCTCCGTCATACTCTCCGGCTGATTTCTCGGCGATGAGCTTGTTCAACTCATCACTAAGTTCATGCGCCTGCTTTACCTCTTCTTCCGTCCCCCTTTCCTCGGAGAGATCGAAGGTGATGATCACAGCCTCCTCGTACTGCTGGACCTCATCCTCTGTCGAATCTTGTTTTGCGTTGAGAATCTTCTTAAGCCAACTCATGGTCAAATACTCCTATCTGTAGCGTCGGTAAGGGTTAATCTTGTTGGCGATTTGGCATGGAGCTAGAAGGCCAGTTGGCCGACAGACAGGACTTGGATCAGTGCTTTCCGTGCAGAACACTTCCAACTATGACGAGACCCGGCGTTGGTAATCATCAGGAGCAGAGTGGCACAGGCGAGGAACCCCCCGTAGATTTCCATTGCCCGTAGCCCGAAGCCCAGCCCCAGGCCGGCGATGATGACGAGATGTATCGCCGATCCGCCAATGAGTCCTCCTTGGTCAACGCTTGATTTAGGGTTTCCGTCACATATGCAGTAATTCACTACCTCCCTGTTCTCCAGGCGTAGGACAGCATGCCTAGGAAGTTATGCTTGAGATTCTTGCGAACCTTCTTCCAGTCTCCGCCGCTCTTTCGGGTGTGATAAATGGTGAGGACTGCGACAATCGAAGCCACTAAGGGGACACCCATGACTATGCCTCGCGCCCCACCCTGAGGCCCAGTATGGTCATCAGGAGCAACATAGCCGAAGTAGTAGCAGCCGGCATACATCGCCAATAGTAAGGTTGCATTAATCCATCGCCGAGCGCTTAATTTTTTCATCGCCATCTCCTTGTATGCTTATTCCAAGTTTTGCTATAGCCGTTACCCGATAGCTGTCCGTCGATGAATTGAGTAACCTGGCAGATGCCGACGTTCATATAGGTTTTCCTTGACGCCACCCCCTCAACGTTTGAACCCGCGAATATTTCGCCACACCGACGTATGACATTGCGGCTACCGTGAATCCAATGAGGGTCACACCGAGTTCCGAATAATTCATACCCACAGCATCACGGAGGCCATGGAGCACGGAGAGATTATAGTAGAGGTCTACTACCGGATAGCCAAGTGCTACACCTATCCAAAAACGGTTACCGCCTAGACTCTTTCGATAAGCGAGACCGTATAGTGCTATGCCCGCAAGGGCGCTCAGTAGAACGTCTAGAAGACGCCATAGCGTAACCCCATCTTCACCAACCAGGGACAAGGCACCGAACGCCAAGAAAATCCAGAAGAAAGATTTCCAGAGCCTACTCATGCTTGCTTGCCACCGAGGTAGATCGCCGCCCTATCTATTAGCTCAGCAGTCGGCTCGGTTGATCGTTCCCCCTGGCGCCAAATTTCATCATTTCCGGCAGTCGAAGTACTACCTATCAATTTCCAGCACCTTTCCAACTGGTACACCTAGCAGCCTTCTTTTTCTCACGCGAGCCTTCCCTTGACTGATTGCTTCAAAGTATTGAACTGCTTCTTTGACGGATCGGCTCAGCTCTTCATCAGATGACACCTGTTCATACCGAAGGTCCAGCAACCCTTCTGATAGCAGATGAGCGTCTCCCCCCTCCCTGTCGCCCGGGTAAGGCTGGATGCTGTACTCAAGGACTACCCTCCGCCCATCAATTTCCTTACTGATCCTGTAGATGCTAGATTCGCCGGTAGCGTTTTTCTCTACCGCTCCAGACGAGATCAGCATCTGAAACAAGTTATCGGCGTTTTCAATTACACTGCTCTTCATTGCTTAAAACCTTATATTTAGTCTTCCGTAGTCGATGTGATACTTACTCACCCTCGGGTTTGCCTTGGCCTTGCCAATTCCTACCCTGAAGGTAAGATTTCCACCATACCGGCTCCATCCTATTTTAACTGGACTCGTGAATCTTCCGTTCGCGAAACCGCGACCAAATGACGTGAAGCGCGAATTACCAAACAGGAAGCTCGACTTTCCGACCCCCGGAAGTCGCGCTTGCATCTGAACGATAGGAGCAACGGATTTGTTCAGGGCGGCGAACTTGACTGCGGTCTTACCGATGAACCCGGCGCCAGTCAGTCCAATCGCCGCTATCGCCGCGCCCTTATAGTTGCCCTGCGCTAGATTGCCAGCTACAGCCACTCCGCTGGCGACGATACCTACCGGTCCTGGAATGAAGCTGGCCACGGTGGCTACGCGGGTAACAGTGTGGATAGCAGCCTTCCAATCGAAACCCTTGTTGCCATCCAGGTCGAAGTCATTCACCGGGTCGGGCGGATACACGTAGGCGTTCTCCGTGCCGCCTTCCTCCGGGTCAACCTGGAGGAATCGTCCGAGGCTCGCCAGGTAAACTCGGGCGCCCATTTCTGTCGGCGCCAGGGTGAAGGCGCTCTCGGTGTCCTTCTCGTGCTGACCGACCCAGCCGTAGCTCGAACCCGTGGCGGTATTGGTGGTGGCCGCGCCGAGCACCTGGCCGAATGGATCGTAGGTGTAGGTGCCGGTCTGGGCGCCGGAAGCGTCGGTGGTGGCGAAGACGTCACCGTGCAGGTTGACGAGCGAGAAGACGCTGGTGCTGGCCCGCTTGGTCAGCAGCACGCCACCTGGCAACTGGAGGTACCGCTCGACCACGTTGTTCGAGTTGTCGAGGAATAGGTCCGGGCTGTCGCCGGCCCCGGTGAAGCCGTACTTGTTCGTCGTCGTGGTCGTGCCGTCGTTGTAGGCCCGGGTGACGATCCGGCCCTGGACATCACGCGTGTACGTGGTCGACTTCGAGCCCTCGGTGATGCTGACGTTCCGGTCGGACGAGTCGTACCCGAAGGTCGTGACCGGCGTCGTGCCGAGCTGGGTGGTGTTGCCGTGGCTGTCGTACTGCGGGGCATCCACCGTGGCGTCTGAGCTGGAGACGAGCCGGTCCGCGGTGTCGTAGCAGTACGTCGTCGTCACGCTGTTCTTGGTCACGCTCGTGCGGTTGGAGTTCTTGCCGGCGTTGGTGTTGTAGGTGCCCGAGCAGCTGGTCGGCGTGCCGAAGCCGTACGTCCAGCCGTTGGCCCCGATGGTGGCGCTCGTCAGGCGACCGGCCTTGTCGTAGGCGTAGCTCTTCGAGGTGCCCAGCTCGGTGCCCGAGAGGATCTGACCGCTCTGGCTGCGGGTGACCGTGTCGGTGACGTGGGTCGTGCCGTTGCCCAGGGTGTAGTCGAGCCCAATGGTCCGGCCGAGCGAGTCGCGGGAGACCGCCAGAGTTTGAGCGCCGGCCGTCGGGTAGGTCACGCCGCTGAGGCGACCGTAGGCGTCGTAGCTCGGGCTGGCGATGGTCGTCCCGTCCAGCTTCTGCGCCGTCAGTCGGTTGTAGTTGTCGTAGGTGAAGGCCTCGGTGCCGAGCGGGCCGGCGCGGCCGGATACGCGGCCGAGACTGTCGTAGCTGGTCGTCGTGGTCTGGCCGTTGGCGTCGGTGTAGCTGGTGGTCCGGCCGAGCAGGTCGACGGTGGTCGAGATCGTGCCGCTGGCGTCGGTGCTGCTGGTGACCAGCGGGTTGCCGCCCACGGCGTAGTTGTTAGTGACGGTACGGCCGGTCTGGCTGCCGAAGGCCGGGACGACGACTTGGGTGACGCGACCACGGCTGTCGTACGTGGTGCAGGTCCAGTCGTCGACGTTGTAGCGCGTGGCCACTACCCGACCGGCGTCGTCGTAGATCGTCTCGGTGGTGCGGCCAGTCAGGGTGCCAGCGCCGTCTGGGTCAGCTTCGGTCTTGAGCTTGAGCTGGCCGGCCTGGAGGTAGGCCTCAGTCGCGCCGGTGGTGCACGGGTTGTCCGCCGTGTCGGTGGCCGAGTAGTGGCTGTAGCTGGTGGTGGTGCCACCCGGCAGGGTCTTGGAGGTCTGGCGAAGGAAGCTGCCGGTGCCGGGGGTCTCGTACGCGGACGAGCTGGTGTAGTTCAAGCCGGTGCTGTCGAGCGTCGAGCTCTGGGCCAGGCCGAGCTCGGGGGTCGAACCGTAGTTGGTGGTCGAGGTGACGTCCCCGACGGCGGTACTGGAGTCGAAGGTCGTCTGGTTGGTGGTGAGGCTGTAGGCCGGCGTCATCAACCCCGAGATGTCGGCCTGCTCGGCCCCGCCCGGGGCAGTCTTGAACAGCTGGCCAAAGACGCGACCAGTGGTGCCTGCACGGTAAATCTCGACCCGGTAATCAACCCAGCTGTTTGCGACAGTGTTGTTGTAGGTGCCACTGACACTGAACCGCTCCGCTCCGTCGACCCACTCGTCGATGACAAGTTGGTTGTTGATGAACAGGCGCATGCCGTCGCTGTGCCATGCACGGAAGCTGTGAACGCCGGTTTGACTCAGTAGTATCTTGCCAGTTGCTCGCAAGCTCAGACCGTCAGTCGGTGTGACTACGCCCGCCGCTGCGTCGAGGCCGTAAGAGGCGTAAGGCACGTTGTTGAATCCGGTTGCGTGAGCCTTGGGTACACCCAGAAGCTTCTTGTTGTTGTAGACACTGATGGCCAGGCCACGGATGTTCTCGTCATAGCCGGACTGGCTATGGGGCGTGGCAGCATCGTTGGCCGCCAGAGGCTTGCGATCTGAGCCGAACCAACCGGCTGGAGCCGGACCGTATTGGTCGGTGGGCCGATCATCGAAGTCGTACAGCGTGCTCGACATCAGGCCGGCCGGGTCGGTGGTCGAGAGCACCAGGTCCTTGGCGGTGTCCCAGCTGGTGGTCGTGGTCAGGTTGGCCGCGTCGGTGTCACCGGTGGTGCGGAAGGTGTCGTCGTAGGTGACCTTGCGGTAGAAGCCGTTGGGTTCGGTGGCGCCGGTGACGTGGAGCTTGGTCGAGGCCGGCGTGACGGACGGGTTGGCCAGGACGTAGCCAAGCAGGGACTCGTAGTGTTGGCCCTCGCAGTTGGATTGCAGCGAATCGAAGTGGTCGGAGCCAATGGTGCAGCGGTAGACCGGGACGGTGCCGGGCTGCTGAGTGTCGTAGGCGTAGCCGAGCAGGCCACGGACAGTCGTGCCCTCGCAGTTCGAGGCCGGTGACGTCATGTCGTCCCATCCGGCGTTGAGGCAGTCGTACAGGGGGTGGGTGCCGGTGGCAGCACTGTTGAGCAGCGAGCCGAAGTTGACCTCCAGGCCGTAGCCGGGGGCCGGGTCCGCGGTCAGGGCCGCGTGGTCCCAGTTGCCGCCCGGCAGCATGTAGCGCTTCCACTCCGTGGAGAGGCCGACCGTCGACTGGTACTCGTAGGTCCGGGACAACCGGCTGGCACCGGCCGTGGCCGCGGGCAGGGTGACGCTGGCCGTCCGGCCGAGGGCGTCGTAGGCCAGCTCGGTCAGGACGGTGGTGTCTTGGGTCCGCACGCCGGCCGAGATGGCGTCGTTGGCCAGGGTGTCGCGGACGCTGGCCAAGCAGCCGGGGCAGCTGTTGGGCGCGGCCGAGTCCTCGGTCTGGTAGCCGTAGTCGGTCAGGGCGCTGCCGGGGTGCGCCAGGCGGCCGAGGCGGAAGTGCCCACCGGAGTCGACCGAGTAGTACAGGTTGGTCACCCGGCCGTCGGAGGTCTCGACCTGGCAGAGCAGGCCGGCCGTCGGGCTGCTGCTAAAGCCGCTGGCGGTTGGGCAGGTGAATCCACTGTCGCCTGAGTAGTGCAGCTTGGCCCAGCGGGCGCTCGTGACGCCGTCGGTCACCTGGGTCAGGTGAGCCGGCGAGCCACCGTAGGTGTACTGGAGGGCGGCCGGCTGGCGGTCATCCGCCGGGGTGGTGCTCGATTGCAAGGTGCCGTCGGTGTTGAAGACGTAGGTGCGGCCGTCCGAGTCCTGGAGCGTGACGGTGCCGTCGACGTTGCGGGCCATCTGGCCGTCTTCGCCCGTCGGCGGGGTGAAGGCGGTACCGGTCCACTTGTACTCGTGGGTCTCACCGGTGGAGTCGGTCAGGACGACGCTGTTGGCGCCGATGAGGGCGAAGTCGTAGCTCAGGTTGCCGTCGGGATCGACGCCCAAACTCCAACCGTCCGGCAGGACTTGGGCCAGCGGCAGCAGGAAGTCGCTCGGGACGGGCGCGGCCGAGTCGAGGCCGGGGCCGTTGACGTACAGGCCGAGACTGGCACCGCCGGTGAGCTCCTTGTATTCGACGGTGACCGGGATGGTCTGGCCGGCGCTGAGGCTGATGCCGCTGCCCGCCCAGACCGGTGCGTACGTGGCGCCGGACGACCAACGGTCAATCTGCGTCGTACCGTTCGCGATGACCTTGATGCCGTCGTCGCCGCGGCCGCCGAAGATGTAGCTGCCGGTCTGCGGGGCTTTGAAGTAGCCCTTCCAGCGCACGACGAAGTTGTCCGTCGGGCCGTTCGGGACCGGAGCGCCGTTGCCCCAGTCCATGTTCAAGCTGGTGTCGGTCCGGGCCAGGAACTGACCGGTGGTGTCGCCGTCCGTCGGCAGGGTGCTGCCGGTGAAGTAGCGGCCGATGAGGCCGTGGGGCGTGGCGACCGGCCGGACGCCGGTCTGGTACCACGAGGTCGGAATCGCACCGGCGAACAAGGTGCTGCCGCCCGACGAGACGCTGGCGTAGACCGCGGCGTACGCCAGACCGGTGGCTTCGGCGTACTCGGTGAAGAACGGTACGACCTGGCCGGCCGTGAGGGACAAGGTGGTGGTGCCCCAGGTCGTCGTCGTGCCGTAGCAGCCACCCGAGGTCCACTTGTCCATCACGGTGACGTTGTTGACGATCGTCCGCATGGAGTCGTCACCGCGGCAGCCGAAGGTGTACGTGCCGGTGTAGGGCGCGACGAGGTAGCCGCTCCAGCGGGCCGTGAAGTTGTCCGCACTGATCATGCCCGCGTACGGCGTGCCGTTGCCCCAGTCGAAGTTGATGTCCGAGTCGACCTTGGTGAGAGCGGCCGGCGTCGTCGGCGGGTTCTGGATGCCGTTCCAGTACTGGCCGACCAGCCCTTGGCGGGACCGCTGGGGCGAGTTGTAGCTCAGGCCCACGCCGACCTCGCCGCCGAGCGCAGCCAGGCTGTGGCTCGCGGCGTCGGTGGTGACGTTACCGGTGGCCAGGTCGACGTTGACCGGACCGGCCGTGTCGAAGGCCTGGGTGTTGGACTTGCCGTTGCGCACGTCTACCTTGAACGAGTAGACCGGGCTGTAGGTGGAGCCGGAGCTCGCCAAGCTGTCCCAGGTCAGGGCCTGCCAGTAGTAGGTGGTGCCGTTCTGGAGCACGTTGTCGGGCACGGTCCACTTCGGCGCGGCCAAGTTGCCGGAGTCCGCGATGATGTTGCTCAGGGCCGAGGTTGTGCCGTACGGGCTGGAGGTCGTGGCGGTGCCGTTGCCGGTCTTGGCCGTGGCGACCTGGTAGCGGTAGACGACCGGACCAGGACCATCGGCGTCGTACGCCGGGCTGGTCTTCAGCGACGGCTGGGTGGTCACCGCGGTGCCGCCGTTGGCCGGCGAACCGGTCGCGATCAGGCTCGGCTGCGGCAGCTTCTGGTAGTTGAACCAGACCTTCGTCCGGTCGTAGGCGAACAGCTTGTAGGACTCGTAGCCCGGGGTCTCCTCGCCGTGGACCATCATCCAGGTGCCCCAGTCGCCGCCCTCAACGGCCTTACGGAATTGGGGAGTTACATCGAACTCGCCGGTTTGGGCGATGATGCCAGCGGTGTCGCCGTAGCTGTAGTCGATGCAGTTGAACGAGGTCAGGCAGCCAGCGTGCTCCATGTAGAGGATGCGGTTCGTGTACTGGCCGTAGTAGTGGACGCCGTCCGGGTTCGGCATCTCCAGGTGAAGCGCCGCTCCAACGAGGTACGACCCGCTGATCTGCGGGAAGTCGACGTGGAAGGCAAAGCGCCAGTAGGCGTTGCTGGCGTTGCCCGCGCTGTTACCGCAGCCCTGTCCCGGGTTGCAGATGTAGCCGTCGGACTTGAAGTTCTTGTACCAGTTGTTCGGGCCGCTGTAGCTCCAGAACGACGGGTCAATGACCAGCGGGAACTTGTCGGTGTCCTGCTTGGTCATCCAGCCGCGGTCGAGGGTGACGGTCAGGCGGTTGCCCTTGAGCGTCTGACGGACGAGCGGGTCGGCGCCGATGACGCCCTGGGTGGCCGTGGCGATGGTCGGAGCGGCCACCTTGAAGCCGGCCAGGTCGCCGCTGGCCACGACGTAACCGCCCGGGAAGTCGGGGTCGGGTACGAGGTTGGCGCCGGCCAGATCGAAGTCGAAGGAGTTGGCGGCGGCCCGGCTCTTGATGATGATGCTCTCTTTGAGCTCCGAGCCGGTCAGCTGGTACATCAGGTCGATGCCCTGCCAGACGTTGCGGTAGCGGACGACCTGGTTGGGAGCCTCACCGGTCACGACCGGATCAACGAGGGCAGCACCCTGCGGCTTGAAGGTAATGGTGGCAGCGCCCTTGGCCAGCTCGACTCCGCCGGCCTCAGAAACGGCGCCGAAGCGGGCCTGCCAGGCGTTGGCCTTGGTCCGCCACGCACCCGTGGCCTGGTCCTGGGCCAGGGACGCGTCGATGTCCTTCCACTGCCCGCCGTCCTGGTAGCTGGTGGGCTCGACCGAGCGCTCCAGCGACTTGCTGCCGTCGGCGTTGAGCCAGACCTTGTCGGTGGCGCTACGGCCTTCTTCCAGCACGCGCACGTGTTTGAAGTCGCCGGTCTTGCCCTTGGTGGCCTGGGTCCGGTCGGCTTCGAGCTGGGCCACCACCTCGGCCGGCAGGGCCGCGGCCACACCGCGAGGAACCACGGCATCTACGGCCGGCGCCGACGGCTGCTGTACCGCGGCGGCCAGCGGGTGCGGGATCCGGGCCTGCTGCTCCTCGTACAGGCCGGCCAGCGTCACGAGCGTCGAACCACTCATGTTCAGCACGACCGCGGCTACGGCCACGCTGGCCATGAAGCCGCGGCTGACCTGAGGCCGGAGAACGACGGCTTGTCGCCACGTCCGACGCATGGTGCGTCTGGACGGCATCACCTCCCGGAACCACTTCATTAATCGGCCTAAGCCATCGCCCACACACCCTCCTCCCGGGAATTAAACACAACCTCTTTATTTAATTCTAGGCTTCAATTTTTAGCGAAGCAATAGGGAATTTTAAATATGGGGAACTCCCCGGGACTGGAACTGCCGTTTGAGCTGAGGCTGTAATCGGGATAGCGAGAAAAAGAATGAGTTGGTCATCGCCCTGGCGCTGGCCGGTCTGTCAAAGGCGTGAGGCCGATGCCATCGCCGCTCGCTCTGCGCTCAGTTGTCCGATCGGCGGTTCACCTGGCGCGGTCGATTCAGCTGCTGCCCGGTAGCGATCACGCAGGCCGCCGTCGTCCAAACCTGCGCCAACTCGATAGCGTAGGCCCGCCGTTCGCTAGAGCAGGCCAGGGCGATGGTGCCGACAATGCCAGCGAAAATGACCAGGAGCACTGCTGGAACGGCACGCAACGGAAGAGCCAGCGCTCGGGCGACCGATGAGGGATCCATCGCGGTTCACCGCACCAACGAGGCAGAAGGGGCGACGTCAGCCAGCCAGGCTCGTACGGCGCGCTCTTTGGTGGTGACCAAGGCGGGTTCAAAGTGGGGTCCTCCCGAGCCAGCGTGCCTCATCTGCCGCCAAGCAACGGCAGAGACCGCAAGTGCTAGCTCAGTTCCGCTTTGCTCCAAGGCAGTTCGCAGCTGCGGTGAGTCGAGCAGCCGGAATGCATGGCTCAACTCCTTGCCGACATAACCGCGATCATCACGGATGACATCACCTTTGTGCAGCGCCGCACGAACTCGGATGATGTCCTGCGCGTCCGCGGTGGCGTTGTGATTGCGTAGCCCCGCGGCCAGAGCCGGTAGGACCAAGTAGGCCAGCGTGTCCAGGTCCACCAGCGGATCAAGGACGGCCATGATGCCGTCACCGCGGTCAAGCAGCTCGTACTCGTCCCGCTGCACGGCGATGTCGAGCAGCGCGCCCTCTAGGGCTCTGTAGAGCGTTTGCCTCATGCCGAGGCCGCAGAGGTCCGAACGTCCAGCCCGGTTGAACCCGGCGATGTCCAGGCCCATGAAGACCTTGCGCACGTGCTCGATCACCTGGTCACGCCCCCAAGCGGTATTCTTCCGCACTCTGAGTGCGTCAGAATACCACTCAGGGTTGGCCGGCAGCCCAGAACCGAAGAACCTCGAAGTTCTTGATCACGATCTGTCGTCGTTCGGTGGCAACGACGTCCCGCTCTTTCAGCATCCGCAGAGTTCTGACGACTGCCTCTCGCGATGCCCCGACCCATGCTGCGAGATCCTGCTGTGACAGCTCCATCCGGACGTCACCAGTCGAGTCCTCCACAACTCCGATTCGGCCCGCCAGTTCCAGCAGTCGCGCAGCCACGCGCTGCGTCACCGTCTGAGTGGCCAATGCCTGGCGGGCTTGGTCGGCCTCGCGCAGTCGATCCGTCATCACGGTCATGACAGCAAGGGCTACGTCGGGGTGCTCTGCAAGGAAGGCTTTGAACCGATCAGCTGGAACGGCCACCGCCGTTACGTCAGTCTGCGCGATGACCGTGGCGGATCTGGGTGCGCCGCTCAGCGCAGCCATCTCGCCGATGAACTCGGGAGCTTGCCGCAGGCCAAGAATGACTTCCGTGCCGACGCCGCTCTGACGCACCACCTTGGCGGAGCCTGATAGCAGCATCACCACATGGTTCGACGGCTCGCCCTCGCGCACGATCACCTGGCCTGACCGAAACTGCAGACGGGATCCGACCTGCTCCAGTGCGGCCAGCTGCTCCAGGCTCTTCGACGGGCCGCTGTCGTCAGGCATCTCTACTTCCTCGCAACGGGGCAGGCTGAGCTCACCGGGAGTTACACGCTGGCACGAAGAGGCTAGGTCCAACAGGTAGCTGCGGTCTTGGCCTCTCGGGGGTAGATCGTCCACCCGTTGGAAACATACTCTCCTCCACGCTAGGTGGTGCCTGGTAGCAGAGCCTGCCAGGTTGTTCCGCGGCAGGCCGATCCCAGCCGCTCGCCGGTACCCGATCTAGCGCTGGCTGCAAGCGGCGTGCTCGCATTGACCTGTGACCCAAGTGCTCACCAGCCTCGTCGCCGTAGTCGGGACCCTCCTCGGCGCCACGCTCGGCTACGTTTTCCAGCGCCGAAGCACCGTTCGGCGCGACCGCCAGGAAGCTGCGCTCTCCTTCAGTAACGCCATCACGGAAGTAATCCGCAGCCAGCAGGAGTGGTACCACCGGAAAGACGAGGAACGCGGGGGACCAGAACATCGCGCTGCCCGCTTCGAGGGACACCGGCTACGGGGCATTGCGCGCCAGGCCGTCAACGGTCTGACGTTCCACCTCCCGGATCCGGAACTGCTGCGACTGGCGGATGAACTCCTGCGCATGGCCAGCGGCATCCACGAAGCCGCCGACACGGAAGATCTCGTGAGCCGCACCGAGGCAACCCGCCAAGCGCTGCGTGCCTTCATCGAAGTCTCGTCAGCCAAAATCCGGTAGGTTCCGCAGCCGCTCACTCGATGGGTTTTTCCCAGATGCTGACACGCATGCTCACGTTCTCCGCCTCGCGGTGCACCGCCGTAACCGTGACCACGGCGACCCGCTTTTCACCCGTGATCAGGCATACGGAATTCCCTGGTGAAATCAATGGATATTGCGGCTGGGTTTTTGCGAGAAGTACGCAGTCTTCGTAGCTGGGATCCTGATCTCTGGGAACTACAGCCATTTGCCCATATGGGAAGTTGGCCTGCGTACCATCGTCCGAGACGTTCGCCTGGAAGTCCTGAGGGCCAGTAAAGGTGCTCTCCTCGGGTGGCAAGGTGTCGAGGTCGAATCCACTGCCGCTTCCCACGAGGATGGGGCCGGCCCACCGGACGACCGAGTCCAACACCGAGGGGGACGCCTCCGTGGTCCCGCTGCTACCGCCAGCAGTGGCAGTCTCCGTCGCGGTGACCGTTTCTCTGACAGTGGCCGTTACGGTCGCCGTACCACCCGTCGGCGAGGAGACCCCGGCGGCTGGCAGGCCGATGAATCCGACCAGGAACGTCAGCACGGCCACGACGGCACTCACGACAGTCGCCACTGCCGACCAGCGCTCGGTCCGCTCCTGCGTCGGCTGGTCCGGTTGAGGCGCCTGCGGCGGTTGATAAGGGTGAGGTGACGGCGGCGGGTATGACATGAATCCCCCTTGAAGTCAGGAATGGAAGTTTGGCACCAACTCCGTGGCGTTAAGGAGCTTTTATTTCTTCGTGACCGACCCAGCGTCCGAGTGTTCGACTCCGGTTCCCCTGACGACCGCAAGAGCTTTCCGGGCCTTCAGTCCGAGGGGACCGTGCCAGCAAGTACTGAAGCACCCAACTCGGCTACCCACGGCGGTAGTTATCTGGTCCTCACGCTGAACAGGCGCCCTGGAGTTGATGCGGAGCCTGAGTTATCCACAGGCCCTCACGCGGTCGCCGGACAAGCCATACGGTGCCGACTCCAGACGATCACGGAGCGCGGGAGCAAGAGATGACGTACACGGTGGGTCTTGGGCAGGATGTCGAAAAGGCTCTGGCGGAGCTGCCTGAGGATGACCGTCGAGAGGTCATGGAGCTCATCGCCGAGGTCCTGGTCGACCCGAACTCCTGGCCCGCTCCTGGAGGTTGGGTCTGGACGCTGCGAACCGGGCCGCGGCTGTGGATCATGTTCACGGCCTACCTCGACGGGATCGAGGTCATCTCCATCGGGGAGATCGACGCCCTGGTCCAAACGGCATAAGGGCGCCCCGCACTTGTACAGGTAGCCCGAACATGTTTTCAGGTAGAGCGCGAACTGCTTCAAGTGCGCCCCTTTCGCCTCCTCACCACCTCGGCACTGTTGAGTGAAGTGACGGTACGTGAGGAACCGCCGGTCTGAGTCTGGTGTCATTGTCAGCGCTCGAAGCAACGACACGAGGGGGCGGGACCGAAGGAATGACTTGGAAAACAACGCTGCGTCGCTATTCCGTACCTGGCACCGTGGGCGCCTTCTCTGGGGGTTCGCTCGCCTTGGGAAGCATCGCGGCCGACACTGATGGGACTGGCGGAGTTGTCTGCCTCATTGGAGGCGCCCTGCTGTCTGCCGCCGCCGCTTTCTCCACGCTAAAAGTGCAAGCAGATAGCGAACGAATCCAGCAGGAGCGTGAACGGGCTGCTGTTTTAGAAGCAGCCATGGGTCCGGTGGCCGAGTACATGGGACGGCTGTCTGTCAGCCCAACGGAGCATCAGGAGCTGCTCGGTTCGATCAATGACCGGCTCGTGGATACCGCGTCTGAGTTGGCTCACCCGCGAGCTCGCACCATCTTTTACGCCTTGCAAGATCGAGACCGTCTTGTCCGCCGGGCCTCATCGGGCACGAATAGCCATGATGCACAGACGTACACTCAGGGCGATGAACGTAGCGACTTCCTCTTGAGTGTCGCCCGCGGCTCACGAGACCGATACATCGCCGATCTCGCCAAAGACCCCGACGCCTACCGAATTTCTCTATCTGATGGATACCAGACCGCCCGGATCATGCGAACGCGAGCCGGTGAAATAACACAAGGCCTCTTGATCGTGGAGGCGCCGAATCCTGGCGACCTTTGCGAAGACG
This sequence comes from Streptomyces sp. NPDC047072, assembly GCF_040643855.1. Taxonomy (NCBI): domain Bacteria; kingdom Bacillati; phylum Actinomycetota; class Actinomycetes; order Kitasatosporales; family Streptomycetaceae; genus Streptomyces; species Streptomyces sp. NPDC047072. The sequence continues at coordinate 23,616 of NZ_JBEYVC010000033.1, forward strand.
ATCTTCCCTCTTTGCTGGCAATCGCACACATGCTCGGAGTGTCGCAAGTGATCCGGCCGTACAACGGGGGCGGCTCCGCCGGTACTGTTCCACACCCCGCACTACCAGGCGATTCGGAGACGAGTGCTACGGGGGCTAAGGATGGGTAGTAATCTCACGGATCAGACAGATGTCGGTAGATGCATTCAAGGGGGATCACATGGCTGACCGACAAAGCTTGATCGCCGAACTCGGACCACGCTGGATGTCAGGCGCCGAACCCAGCGAATCGTATTTCACCAAAGTCCGCCACGCGGCTTCGGCGCAGCCCCCCACCGTCTTGCAGCGGTTATTTCAATCGTTGGCCAACATAATTACGCCTCGTTACGGGCGGCGGGGTCCCAAGCTCCAAGAGAAGTCCGATTGACCTTGGGGCTCGTGCGTCAGTACGGCAGCCCCCGCCTGCTCCGTGGTTCCAGTTGAGCCCTTCGAGTGATCAGAGACGTCGCTGCAGGCGGCTGGCACAGAGCTGTGGGTACGCCTACGCCGCGAGCAGGGCCGTTGGCACCTCAGCCGCACGTCTTTCAACCCTTGCCGCTTAAGGGATCACGAATGTCACGCTGTACTTCGCCCGCGTCACCGCGACGTACAGCTTGAAGCGGCCACCGTCCGCCAGCTCGGACTCACGGTTCCGGTAGTACTGCGTGATCGGCTGTGTCGGAAAGATCAACACCCGGTCGAAGGTGCAGCCCTTGGACTGGCCGAAGTTCATGGCGTCGAGCCCCTGCGTCTTGGTCCGCCGATCCCAGCGCAGGATGACCGGGTCGTACTTCTCGACATACGCCGGCACATCGGCCGGCGTGATGGCGGAGACGCCGTCATGGCCGGTGATCTCCATGTTCTTCGAGATCGTTCCAGGTAGCTCCGGGAACAGTCCGTCGGCGAAGTCGCAGATGTGCTGGTTGCAGCGGTAGCTCTCAAGCCGATGCTCGATCTGGCAGATGTCCTTGCGTTCGTCCAGCCAGTCGGCGATGCCTCTGCCCTTGTACTGCTTGTTCTTGGTCGCGTTGTTCGTGGCGAAGGTGGCCTGTCGCGGGTCCCCGACCACGGTGACCGCGGTGGACGACTTCAGCAGGAGGTCGAGGAGGTCCAGGTCGTAGCCGGCGAGGTCCTGGACCTCGTCGATGTAGATGTGGTCGTAGATCTCGGTCAGCCGGTCTACGACTCTGCCTCCGGTCCGCTGATCACACTCGTAGGCGAACGCGGCTACGCCGTCACGGAACATGTCGCCGTGGGAGTCGAGGTAGTACTTCTGGACGTTCGTCTTGGGGATGAACCTGCTGCGTGCGCCGATGAAGTTCAGTCCGCGCATCACCCCCACGTCGTTGAGGACGGCACTCTGGTACGGGCGAGCGCACTGGTTGAGCAGGAACGTGAACCAGGTCATGACCGTGACGTGCTTGGGCAGCAGCCCAGTACCAGCACTGAGGCGGTCGACCAGCTGGTTCATGTTCTCGGTCGTGTAGGTGGTGACCAACACCTGCTGGCTCGGGTCGCTGAGGACGCAGTCCACGATGTGCTGTGTCTTGCGGGAGCCGGCCGCGGCCAGCACGGCGAGGTTGTTAGGCGACGGCATCGGCGATGTACCCCGGCATCGTGACGGACTCGGCGGACTCGAAGATGGCCAGAGCGACGGTGGTCTTGCGCCCCTTCATGTACGCAAGCAACTCGTCGTCTGTGGCGAAGGTCGTTCCGAAGACGGTGTTGAGCACCTCGCGCCCGTTCGCCTTGAGCAGCTGCGGCTCCAGCGTCGGGAAGTTCTTGTCCTCGCCGACGTGCACCGAGATGTTGTCGAACCCGCCGAAGGCGTCGTACCGCGCCTTCACCTCGGCTGCGTCATTGCCGTCGTTGTCGGTGATGACGGCGACCTGGTTGTGCTCCAGCAAGGACGCGATGTCCAGGAATCGCTTGAAAGACAGCCCGCGGATGTTGATCACGTCGACGCCGTCTTCTACTGGCAGGCATCCGTGGGCATCGCGGTAGGCGCGCTGGATGACGAGCTCGTCGGACGGCCCCTCGACCAGGATCGAGCGGCGGGCCAACACGACGCGCAGTGTGTCGTAGCCCGACAGCTTGCGGAAGTAGTCCTGGGTATCGGCCGGCAGGCTCGACAGGCGGAAACCCTGCTCGGCGGACAAGAGGACAAGGTTCTCCAGGCCGAGCTTGTTCAGGACGTACGAGCTGTGGGTGGTGATGAAGACCTGCTTGTCCTCGCACTTGGTGCTGATCTTGCGGATCAGCTTGCCCAGGTTCGGGAACGACAGGTGGTTCTCGGGCTCCTCGACCAGGACGACGTGAGCGTCTTCCACCTGCTTGTTCAGGGCCAGGAGGATCTTGAGCGTGCTTTGCTCGCCCTTGCCCACGAACTGGAACGGCAGGTCGTCGAGATGAGGCACGATGTTGCTCTCCCAGTTGGTCTTCTGGGAAACGTCGATGCTCAGGGTCAACTCCCGGTCGCTGACCTCACCTTGGGCCCCGCGCAACTTCTGGTTGATCTTGATGATGGCGTCGTCGTCGGCGAAGTTCTCGCGCAGGCTTCGGTAGGCGCGGGCCAGCTCGACGCGCTCGCCGGCCTTCAGGTGCGAGCTGATGATGCCATTGAGGTAGTAGTCGACGCCGCTCTGGAGATGGATGTTGGTGGCGTCGATCAGGGAGGCTGTGGCGGGCATCCGGTGGAAGGTGATGCCGTTGCCCGCGAAGTCGAGCCAGTCGACCTTGTAGTACTCGGTCGGCACCAGGCGGACCTGCAACGGGTCCGCGACGAACTCCCGGTATTCCGCCTCGTAGTCCGGGTTGAGCGACGCTCGGATGCGGACGCCGGGCTCGTCGCTCTTGAGCAGGTTGTTCGTCCCCTTCAAGGTCGGGGGTGCCGTCTTCGGGTCGAAGAACAGGTCGATGATCAACTCGGGTGGGCGAGCCTGAGCGCCAGCACGCAAGGCGTCGATGTACCCGTCGACCACGTCCTTATTGAACAGGTACGGCGACAGCTCCTGCGCCAGGAGTCGGCCTCGGATCCGGCCGGTCAACGCCAGGCCGATCGCTTCCAGAAGGGTCGACTTCCCCCGGTCGTTGTCTCCGACCAAGATGTTCATCTTCGGATCGAACTCAAGAGTGAAGTCCTGGAACGTCCGGTAGTTCTTGATGACGATCTTGGTGAGCACAATCCCCCCGGATTACATATGTCTCATTTTACGATCACCCGGCGTTTTCTGCGAGCCCAAAGTGAGCGTCAGTGACAGTAGTCGCCATATATGCCTACTGATGTGACCGGGGCTCAGGAGCGTAGCAGGCACATCGGAGGCGCCAGCCCAAAGTGAGCAAAGCACCTATCGTCGAACTTTTGTTCCATCGCAGCCCTGCCTGATCATGCGCCAGGATCGAAGGGTCCCCGGGTTCAGCGAAACCGGCCTCGCCAACGCCCGAAATGCAGTGCGCCCGGACGCCAGTTGGCCGACAATCGCCTTCTGAACAAGGAGGCACGATGGCTTCGGACATGAAGTTTGAGGACGGCACGCTGCTGCGGCTGAGGTCGCCGGAGCCGGGAGGTATGCCGCCCCTGTCCCTCATGCCGGGCCTCGGCGCGCACCGCCTGGCCGTGCGGGTCGAGGTTGAACGGCTCGAAGTCGCCGAAGCCGTCAACCAGGTGACGTTCTCAGGTGAGTTGAGGGCTGCGGATAGCCTCCGCTGGATCGGGTCGATCTTGCCGGTCTCAGTGCCTCTGCGTACGAAGGTGAACGTGGAGTCCGTGGAGTTGATCGTCCCGGTCACCTCCGAGCAGGTCCTGGAGCTGGAGAGATACCGCAACGGTCAGGACATGGCCGTCCAGCTCGACGTCGAAGGCGCCTTGCCGCAGAGCATGGGGCACCCGTTCGCCCACGTCCAGGAGGTGCGGCGGGTCCCGGCCAGCGTCTGGGAGAACCAGATCGAGCAGCTGGGGCTGGCCGTGTCCTTCACCGTCACCGTGCCCTTGCCGATGAACGAAGGCCCGCTCGCCACCGCCGCGAAGCACCTGCGGAACGCCGACCGGCAGATCACGGCCGGCGAGTACCCGGACGCCATCCGCGAGACCCGGTTGGCCGTGACCGACATGCGCAAGCTGAACATCTGGCCGCAGAACGGCAGCAAGAAGCGCGACGATCAGGACCAGGACGACCGGTACGGCGCCCTCCTCGACCGGCTGGCGGACCAGGCGGACGGGTACGCCGACCTGATCCAGGCTGTTTTCAGCCAGGCCAGCGGCCCTCAGCACAACGACGGCGCGATCGGTAGCGCCTCGTGGGTGCGATCTGACGCCATCGCGCTCAACGGCATGGCGGCCTCGCTACTACATCGGCTCGCCGAGGAGATCCGGACCGGCGGCAAGCCGTAGCTCGATCCCCTTTGTTACCCCTCGCCCGCCAGCTCATGGATGCTGTAGAGGCCATGGTGCGGGGCTGGCGGACTGGGCGTGCGTGGCAGTTTTGGGGGTAGCCGGGCGGCGTGGCCGGGGAAGGGCCGCTCGTGCCTGGGGAGGTTGTGGCGGTTCTTCCCCGCTTCTCTTTCGCCCCGATCTACGTGACCCTGGACAACCTTTCCCGGCTGCTCATAGCGGGATGAGGCGCGGGTTCTTCATCAGGTTGATCATCTCTGCCTTGAGCAGTTCCTCCGCTCGTGCTAACTCGGCCTGCGCGGCTGGCCCGGCTAGGTAGTTCCTCGTGAACTCGTTGCTGACGTTGCGGTAGGCCTGGTTCCCCCGGGCCGAGTTGGCCGCAGCTGGAATCTTGATCAGATTGGGTCGGTAGGCCATCAGCGCCACCTGCTGCCGGGGGGTGAGCTTCAGGAACTCCGGTTCGAGGAACATCTGGCTGCGGGGCCAGATGTGTTCGAGCGAATAGGTCCCGGTCATGGACGGACGGAACAACGGACTGGCGGGGCCGCTGCGCACCAGCATGGAGTTCGGGTGCCGGGCGGCGGTTCCGGTGATCGCCAGGAAGTGTTGCTCGGTGCTCTTCCCGAGCATGCTGCGCAACCGGTCCCAGTCGACCCCGTAGCCCTCGAGGGAAAACGACGATAGCTTCTCCTCCGCATCGGCGAGCGTCTTCTCCTGAGCGGCGATCTCGCCGGCGCGGCCGGTTCTGCGAGTGGCTAACAGCTGGCGGCGGAGATCCATGACCTGGCGCTGGGTGTCGACCTTCAGCCGGCGCTCGGCCCGCAGCTCGGCCTCCACGGAATCAATCTCCGCCTGCAGGGTGGCACGGAGCTCCTCGCGGTCAGCCTGGAGTTGCTCGCGGGCCGTGAGCGAGCCTGTTCCAGGCTCACCGGTCGCCCGCGGATCGCCGGACCGGGACACCGGCTCGTCGGTGCCCGAGCCGGTCGAGCGGCCGGACTCGGACCTGCGCGTGCCGCCGGCCGTCTCGGGAGCCGGTGGGGTCTCGGCGGAGGCCGGCGCAACGTCCCGCTGGCCCGGCGGCTGGGGCTCGGTGGTGAGAGACGGGGTCTGTGGCTGGGGTTCGGGCGCCGGGCGCGCGGTGACGGTAGCCGGCTCGGCCGAACGCGCGGCCTGACCGGTCGACCGTGCGCTCTGGGTCGGCATCCCCTCAGGGCTGCGCTGGACGGCGCGGTACGTGGCCGGGTCGAAGGCGTTGCCTCGCGCGGCGAGATCAGGAACCCCGGCCGGCCGCTCCAGTATCGTGGCCTCTCGGGCCTTCCCAGCGCGCACCAAGCCGGGGATCGCGGCTTCCGGGTGCGTCAGCGCCTGGGAGACCGAGGCCGGCCGGGCCTGGGCCACCGCCCGGAACTCCTTGGCCGCAGCGAAGAAGCCCACGCCGCTCAGGAGCGCCGCGGCTCCGGCGAAGAGCGTGCCGCTGTAGGTGCTCGGCTCCGCCAGCCGCTCTTCTTCGGGGCGGAACGAGGTGGCCTGCGCTGTCAGGTCCTGCTCGAGATCACGCAGGAAGGCTACGCTGAGGCTGGCCCCCGCGAGCGCCAGGTCAAGACCGGAGAGAATCAGCGCTGCCCCCGGGCCGGTGAATACGATCGCCAGGGCGAGCAGCGCGATTCCAGCCGCCCCGAGCCAGGTCTCGAGGGAGTTGCTGCCCCCGAGGACCTGGCCGATCGACACCGCGTACTGCGGGAAACCGGCGACGTCACCCAGACCGGCGCCGGCCACGCCGCCCGCAACGAGGAGTGGGCAGCTCCAGACGTCGGTGTTCCCCGGTGTGGTCAGGCGGCCGAAGAGCTGGAATAGGGCGCGATCGGCGGCGTTCACGTACCAGCTAGCGGTTCTGAGCCCGGCTGCGGCCCCGGACCGGTACTCGGCCAGGATGTCGACCCCGCGTGGGTGGGCGAAGAGGGTGGAGAGGGTCGCGTCCTTCTCCTGCGCCACCGCCCGGGCCACGCGTGCCCGGACCAGGCGCTGCAGGCGTTCCTCCTGCCGCAGCGGGGCGAACACGACGACAGGGCGCTGGCGCGCCGGATCCCAGACTGGGTTCGTCGACTGGCGCAGCCTGGCGTTGCCGTAGACGGCGTCGATCTCGTCGGCTCTCGGGTTGTATCCCCCGGCAGCGACGCCCACCCTCTCGGCCCGGAAGTGCAGGTCCGAACCGACCGTGGGCTCCTTGAGCCGGGAGGTGAGGATGGTGAACTGCACGAGCTCCGCGGTGAGCGCGGCGCTGGTCCAGCGCCGCATCGTGGTCTCCACCAGCGGCATGACCGCGTCGTAGTCAGCCTTGTAGAGCGCATACCGGTTGCGATACGGGCCCGGCTGCCGCGACCGCTCGTCGTCTGACCCGTAGACCTTGCCGAGGGCCGCGAGCATTGCGGGCCGCAGCGAACCGTTCTGCGGGGCCGACGGGATCGCCTCCTGATCGACGCGGCCGCCTAGGGCCGTCGCGATCAGATAGGCGGTGCCGAGCCGCGCGGCCGCAGCCCGCTGCTGTGGCGTGGCGTTCACCCGGGTCACTCCGTATCGACGGCCAGGGGCATGCCTGGGGAGATGACAATCTTCTTGTCGATGTCGGGGTCGTCGTCCTTGCCGGCGAAGAGCCGGCGCGCCAGGCGGAGGTTCTCCAGCTCCTGGTGCCGCACGTCGGCCTGGACCTTCTTCACGTCGAGAGCGCGGTGGATCAGCTTGAAGTCCTCCAGCAGCGGGTGCGTGCCCACGAGGGCTTCGATGTACAGGGACGACGTCGGTACGATCACGAGGTCGGAGCCGGCGCGGGGGGAGGCCAGCTTCTCCACCAGCGCGGCCCGGATCCGCGCGGAACGTTCTTTGAACCGTTCCGGTTCCCGGTGGTGCAGGCAGGCGGCCAGTTCGGTGAGTTCTTCGACCGTGAGCTCACCGAACTCGTCGGGGTCGCGCAGCACCAGATCGTCGCCGACCTCGAGGTACTCCTGCATCATGCGCAGCGTCAGGTAGTTGTTCTCCTTCAGCGCGAAGATCGTGTAATTCCCCTTGAAGCCGAGCACCTGGTCGAGATCGGCGAGATCGGCCAGCTTGCGCTTCACGATGGTGGTCTCCGGCAGGGGCAGCTCGACGGCTCCGACCTCGCGGTCCAGCAGATCGTCGGTGAGATTTCCGCCGTCCCTCATCACCTCGACCATGACGCTGTCGGAGGTGAGCTCGACCATCGGGACGTCGATATTGTAGAGGCGGAAGTAGCGCTGATCAGGTGGTTCGTGACTCCACACCGCCTGCATGTAGTACAGGATGTTGTCCTTCACGTGCACCCGCAGCCGGTCGATGGCGGCCACGTTGTCGTAGTGCTCGCGCACCGCGACCGAGAGTTTGTCGATGGCCAGCTGCAATGCACTCACGGCGAGCGTGAACTGGTCGAGCAGCCGGGCTCGCTCGCGCTCGGCCCGGTCGCGCGTCTCCTTCGCGTAGTCGACCATCAGCTGCGCCGCGTCGACCGCGCCGGTGTCGGAGGTGCCGGCGATGCCGAACGGGTCGAAGATCCCCTTCACGATGTCGATCAGACCCTGTTGCTCTTCGGAAGAACCCAGATTCTGTACGGCGGAGAGCACATCCCTCTCGTACGCGCTGAGGATGCCCTTCTGGGCCCGCACCTGCTCACCGAGCGCCTCGACAACCTTCTTCTGGGCCTCAGCGTTGGACTCGAGGATCGCGATGTTCACCTCGGCTCCGACGAAACTCTTCGTTAGGTAGTCGAGAGCGGGCCGGAACGAGTCGTCGAGGATGGCCCGGCGCAGGATCCAGTCGTGCGCCACCAGCCACGAGTCGTCGATCGCATCCGGGGCCGGCACCTCATTCGCGACCAGCGCGACCGGGGCAAGGCCCTGCAGCCGTTCCGAGAGCCGATAGGTGCGCTGCAGCTCGTAGAACAGATAGGTGACCGCGAGTTCGTCGTTCGGGTTCTGGATCTCGCGGAACGTGGTCTCCTCGAACTCCGTGCTGCTCGTCGTGTCGATCTCGGTGCGGTGCTGCTGGCGGTACTCCTGGGCGCTCTTGCGTACGTTCTCGTTGAAGGTCCGCTTGGTGTTCTGCGACTCCTTCTCCTGCGACCCGGCGACGAGCTGGCCGGCCGTGACCTTCATCGTCTCGTCGCTGCCGAAGCTCTCGTTGGCGGTCAGCTGGAAGTTCGTCTTCTTGGAAGCCTTCTCGACGATCTCGGATTCGGCGCGGCCAGTGTCGGCGGTCTCGGTCCGCTGGGTGCGGAGGTTGTCGTCGACCTCCTTCTTCGCCCGGCTCCGTTTGTCGACACGGCGGGTGGTGTAGCGCTGGACCTCCTTCGGAGCCAGGGGCATGGTGGTGACCAGGTCGCCGACCTGATAGCTCTGCGACTCCCAGGTCTGCCTGTAGGTGGTCAGGACGCCGAAGTTGACCGAGTCGGCCTTGAAGACGTCGAATGCGTAGGGCTGTTTGAGAATCCGGTCGAGCTCGCGCAGCAGGTTCTCGAGACGGGATGCGCCGGTTCCGTTGCCGTTTCCGTCGGCGATCGCCATATCAGGAGTCCTTCTCCCAGCGGAAGATCACCCGCATGCGGTCGGGCATCCGATCCGGCAGGCCCGCGAGTAGGTAGTACCCGGTGTGGACGCCGAACCCGAGGCCGGTCGCGGCCTTCTGAAACTCCAGCACGCCGTTCTGCAGTTGCGGGGTATAGAGCGGCAGCCGGTTGTAACTGCTCTGCTGCCACACGCCGGTATCGCGGGGGTCGTTGGAGATACGGAAGTTCGAGATCACGTTCCCGGCGGTGTCGAACTCCCGGAACTCGATGCCCTTCCACCACCAGGCCTGCGGGCCGTTCTCGATCACGATCTCGACGGTGCCGGCCGGGACGGTCTCGGGTTCGAACCGCACCAAGATTATGTCGTTCCCAACCGGCAGGGGGCCGGGGAACGAATCCCAGGTCAGTTGTGGTTTGCCAGCGAACAGATTACCGATCGCCTCGATCAGCGCGCCGCCGGGGTTGAGGATGGCGTCGGCCAGCGGATCGCCGGTCGGGCCGCCGAGCAGCACGTTCTTCGCCACGTCGACCGCGGTCGTGCTCTGGCTGACCGAGCCGCCACCGGAGGCGGCCGGCCGGACCTCGCCGGGGGTGGCGTCGACCGTGATCTGAGCGAGGTCGCGCACCTCCTCCATCAGGCGCTTGAGGTCGTCGAGGGTGTCGATGCCCTGCGCCTCCGGGTTGAGGCCAGTGAAGGTCTTGAGCTTGACCGCCTCCTCGTACAGTTGCCGGCCGACCGACTCGAGCTTCCCGTCGAAAACCTCCGTCCACACACCCTGGAACGCGATGCGCAGGCTGGTGAAGTCGTGATATGACGTGACATCGGCCGGGCCGGAACGTAGTTCGAAGGTGGCCAGGCCTTCGCGGACGGTGCCCAGGTCGGCGCGGGCGGGCACCTCGAAGGCCGGGGCGGTCTCGGGATTCCGCATCACCGCGAGAAGCTCTTCGATCTTCGTGAGCACCTTGGGCTGGTTCGGCTCACACTTCGGCAACTCCGGGGGTATGGGTGTCCCGACAGCTTGATCGGTGCCTTCGCCGTGCTGTGCTGGAGGCTTCGTGATCGCCTTCAGCAGGTCGTCGGCCCGGGCCTCCGCGTGACATACCGATACCGGATCGGCCGGCGGCAACGGCACCGAGTCACGCAGCCGCTCGAGGAGCACAGTCAGCGGGATCCGGCCGACCCGCTGGTCGTTCGCGTCGGAGGTATCGATAATTTCCAGCAGGGCGGGCGTCAGGTGGAGACGCAACCGCCCGCCGCCCGCCGCCCGCTGCTGGTCGAGCGCTTCGTTGGTCTGCTCGGTCTGCAGTTCGACCAGGTCGTCACCCGGCGCGAAGTAGGTCGTCATACCGCGATCAGCTTCCGGGATCCGGCCCGGGTAGAAGCCGGAGAAAGCGGTCGCCGCCTCCGCCCGCAGCTCCAGAGACTGGGCGGTGATGTCGACCAGCTTATCGCTCAGCGCCTCTCGCACGACGTGGTCGCTGTCGAACAGTTGCCGGACCGCGGTGCCATACCGCTCAGCCGGTGCCTCGGCCGTCGGTGGCCCCGCCCCGCCTGGACCTTCCTCGATACCACCCGGTTCCAGCGGTTGTCCGGACATTTCGCACCCCCCGAATGCCGACGTAGCTTAGAGCCTAGAATCAGCATAATTGTCCTGACAAGGTCATTCCCGGACACATCCGCCGGATCCGTCGGCGACCTTGATGATGTGAGCGTGGCGCAGACGAAGAATGCCTCTGTGACCAGGGAGGGTGCCGATTCTCGAGTGCTGTGACCGAGTTGGTTCGCCGGGTTAGCCAGGCCGCGGTGGTGAGGGGGCGTCCGCCCAGTGGGTGCCTTTCTCGCTGCGGATGGGGGCGCGTTCCTTGCGTTCGGCGGCCAGGACGCCCGGGTGGCCGGCGTTGGCGTTGCGCCACCGCAGGTAGGCATGCAGGGCCCGGGTCTGCATGGTGTGGTTCGGGTAGTTCGAGTTGGCGATGGTGAACTGCCGCAGCGGCCCGAAGTGGGCCTCGATCGGGTTCGCCCACGAGGCGTAGGTCGGCGTGAAACACAACTCGACCTTGTTCTTCCGCGCCCAGCGGCGGATGTCGGCGCCCTCGTGGGCGGAAAGGTTGTCCAGGGTCACGTAGATCGGGGCGCCGTCCGGGCGGGCGGCGCGGATCGACCAGCGGGTGGAAGGCTGGCCGAGCTTGACCGGACGGGTGGTGGCCGTCGCGATGACGAAATCCTCGTCGTCAGGCTTGAGTTGGCGGGGACGGCCTCCCACCCACTGCGGGTCCAAGCAGGCGAGGCCGATCTCGTTGAACCGGTGGATCACGTCCCGGACGGTGTCCTCGTCGGCCTGCACCAACTGGGCGATCACCGGCACCCGGCTCCCCCGGTCGAGGCCAGCAGCATCATCGCCCGCCGGGAGCGCACGGAGTGGGTGCCGCCCCGGCGCACGATCTGCTGCAGCCGCTGCCCCTCCTGGTCGGTCAGTCTGCGCACACGCACAGGCTCGGCCACCGCGCCTCCAGCGATCGGCTCGGAGTCACCCCACACCCAACCGCCACGACCATCGACCCGGCGAACCAACACGGTCACAGCACGAGCTGTAGCTCGGCCAGCTCGGTTTCCGGCAGGTCGGCACCTTGAGCGAACGCCAAGATGTGCTCGGCGAGGACCCGCAGCTTGGTGTTGGTGCGCTGGGACACGTCGCGCAGGACCCTCCAGGCCTCCTCGGGCGCTATCTGCCCCAGGACGACGACCGCTCCGATCGCCTGGTCAACCGTGGCGTGGGACGTGACGGCCTGCAGGAGATGGGCGCACTCGGTTTCGAGGCCTCGTTCTCCATCGCCAGATCGGTGGCCGACCGCAAGGTCAGAGGTCGCGAACGGGAGAGTGCAAAAAAGGCCATGGGTCGTCTCGATAGCAGGGGTAAGGGCTGTACCTGCTTCTTCCCGGAAAAATGCTCATCACACGGGAGGAATCCAGTCAGCGGACCAACGAACCGCTGGTCCTGGCGCTGGAGGCGCTGCTGGCCCGGGACCGGACGCCCACGGCCCGCCGGGGATCATTGGAGCAGCACCAGGTACCCCGGCTGCACACCGTAGATCGTCTCGATGGCCGTGCCCGCCGTCACCCAGACGTTGGTCGGCTTGTCGCCGGCCGGGATCTCGAAGACACCATGGACCGGTCCCTGGCTGCCTGGGTTGAGCCCGAAAGCCGGCGCGGTCTGCCCCTGCTGGTTCCAGTACTGGGCGTAGTCGAGGGCGTAGTCGGCGTCCTGCTGCGACTCTGTGTATCGGACGTCCCCTACGTTCAAGCTGACGGTGTTGCTGGCGTCCCAATTCGCCATGCTCTTACCGACGTTGGTCCCGTCCATGGTCAATACGCAGAACTGCTTGCCGGTATCCGGGACCGGCGTAGCCGTAGGTGCCCCGACCGAATCCGCGGCGTACGCCATCACGGCCGGGTCGAGGGGCTTGCCGCAGTCCACGTTGCGAACGACGAGCTTCCACCGCTGAGGTTCACCGGACGTCTCCGCGGTCTGAAGGGTGAAGACGAAAGCCTCACCGAGCCGGACCGTACCGAGCACCTTGGCACCGAGCGGCACGCCGGCCGTAGAGCCACTGCCGTCGTCCGACGAGGAGCTGCTGGAGACGTCCGCCAGGGGCTTCCCAGTCGCCGAGCCGTCCTGTGTGCTCAAACGGTCCGAGCAAGCCGCTACCACCACGACGAGTACCGCTGTGGCCGTCGCGGCGTAGAGCTGACGATGCCAGGCCATATTTCAATGGTGATCCTGGTTGTGTCGCGTCGCGAATCGGCCAGTGGGCGGTCTGACTGTCCCCTTCGATACGTCACCAAGCGAAGCACCGTCTGAACTCACGCGAGGGACCCCGGACTTCGAAGCGATCCCTGCTCCCCTTCATGGTCTTCGCCCCTGAAAGTGTCATCAGGAAACGATGTCGCCTCCAGATGCCGCACCTCGCTACAGAGTTGAGATTCTTGCCAGTTGCCTCACCAGGGCCTCTGATTGCTTCTCGGGTCAAGGCACTTCGGCGCAGTCGTCAGCAATAGACCATCATTGGACATCCCGGAAGCTGTCGATTTGACGAACCTACAGCGCTACACATATGATTCAAATGTCCGATTTGTACATCAATGCTTGCGCGAGTTGGTTGACCCCTGACGGCTGGGGCGACCATCCGCACCCACCAGAGGCTCGGAAGCGTTACCTCAATCACAAACGAAGATCGAGGATTGCAATGCTTTCGAAGCTCGGTGAGGCTGTCGTCTACCGGGGGAACTTTCACGACAGCAATCACCGAGAGGTGGAAAGAGTTGCACAAGCCGATCTACGACGAGTTGATCGAAATGGGCTTGATTAACTTCGACGAGGCAGTCGTCGATGCCAGAGAAGATCTAAGCCTCCACCAAAAGGCGATCGACGAACTGCTGAGCATAGCTCGCAGTGAATCAGGCCCATGGTCGCGCGAGGACCTGCAAGAACGGATAGTGGCTGCAACCCACGTTCCCTGGCAGAATGTTTGGCAAGCAGTCAACGATCTACTTGTGGACGGCTACCTGCGCGAGTACCACGGTGATCACGCAGGCGACTTGATGAGCGGGGTTTACGAGCAAACCTAGATACTATACCTCCACGGCATGTCCGCTGTGGGGGTTTTCCTATATGGGGAAGTCATGGACCAGATGCCTTCACCAGAGTCATTCGACGCCGAGCGTCCAAGCGGAGAAGTTCCGCCTATACCACACGAGGATTCCAGGACCCCCTACCAGCATGATCGGGACCGGCTCCTCTACAGTTCGGCTTTTCGGAGACTCGCCGGCGTAACTCAGGTCGCAGCAGTTCGTGAGTACCGACTGTTGCACAACCGACTAACCCACAGCCTCAAGGTAGCGCAGATAGCCCGGCGAACAGCAGAGCGCCTCGTGCGCATCGAGGGATTTCAAAGCGATCTAGAACCGGATTCCGCCGCCAGCTTGCCCGATATAGCCGAGACCGCTGGACTAGCACACGACATCGGCCACCCACCCTTTGGCCACATCGCTGAATCTGTTCTCGACAGAAGGATGAAACCTCTAGGAGGGTTCGAGGGAAACGCTCAGTCCTTCCGCATAGTGACTAAGTTGGCAGTTCGAAGAAGGACCACTTCTGGCCTCGATCTGACGCGTGCATCCCTGAATGGAATCTTGAAGTATCCGAGATTCCGAGAACAAGTGCCCCCCAAGACAGTCAGCTCAAGACTCCCATTTACTGACAGGAGTCGGGGTTCAAAGTGGGGTGTATATGGGAGTGAGCGGCAGGAATTTATCCACGCCCGGAAGCAATTCGAGGGCACCTGGCCAGATGAAGCTCGCAGCGTGGCTGCAATTCTGATGGATTGGGCAGATGATATCTCCTTCGCCACGCATGACATAGATGATTACTTTAAAGCCGGCCTGATCCCCCTCCAGGATCTCCGTCTGCCTAGAGATCAGGATGCATTCTTCACCTACTCCAAGACTAAGTTGTGCGGAGGATTTGACAGCTTCCCGGAAGGGTTCGACTGGGATAGTTACCAAAGGGAATTTGAACGCATTCTCCCTTCAATTCCACTGCGAAAGTACACCGACTCTCGCTATGACCGCCTTGGTCTTGTCAACTTCGTCACACGTCAAATAGCCGAGCTGGCGAGAGCATTGCATCCTGCCCCTTCCCCAAGGTTCATCGATATCGACGGCTGGGCGCTACATCGCGCAGAAGTGCTCAAGCAAATCCACTGGTTTTATGTTATCGATAGACCACCCTTGCTGGTTGCACAAAAGGGCCAGGAAGCGATCATCGGGAACCTATTCGACATATTGATCGAACTGCTGCAAGGAGGAATGGATAAGATACCCGTTACCCTACGGGAAATATACCTCAGCATCATACTAGACGAGGCGCAAACACGGTGGTGGGCTTCGGAGGACGAGAAATGCGGTCGGGCGGTTTGCGACTACCTCTGTTCGCTAACGGAAGACCAAGCCGTCGACCTGTATGAGCGGCTCACAGGATTCAGTATTTCCCGGGGATCGATTTTTGGCACTTGGTTCCATTGATCGCTGGGAATACAGTTTCCAACACTTATAAAAAGTTCAATCAGCTATGTCAAGTACCTTCGTACTGCCTCAACTAGCGACGACGCACGGACGTCGTCGGACCCGCTGATGATCTTGTTCATCGCGTATCCGAACGCGATGCCGTGCTCGGGGTCGGCGAAGCCGAGGGAGCCGCCTCGACCGGTGTGGCCAAAGGCCTTCGGCCCGGTCATGGGATTGTCTCCGGTGGGCAGCATGTATCCGGAGCCAAACCGGCTCGGCAGCACCATGACCTGGTCAGTCCCCCAGGCCTGCTCCTTGGTGGCCGAGGCGAGCGTTTCTGCGCTGAGCAGCCGTACGCCGTCGACCTCGCCAATCACGGCGGCGTACATCCGGGCCAGCGAGCGGGCGGTACCGATGCCATTGGAGGACGGCAGCTCGGCGGCCTGGACCTCGGGCGAGTTGAAGTCGATCTCGGTCGGGTCGGTAACCGCGAAGGCCCGGTTGCTCAGCGAGTTCGGGTCCCGCCAGGCCGCGACCAGCTCGCGCAGGTCCTCGGGGAGGTCCGCCGGCGGTACGGCGGTGAGGTCGACATTAGGCGGTTGGTAGACTATCCGGCTCACCCGGTCCCGTTCACTGGCTGGCAGGCCGATGAAGAAGTCCAGCCCCAGGGGGACGGCGATCTCGTCGGCGAAGAAACGGCCTGGCGAACGACCAGATACCCGGCGGATTACCTCACCGACGAGCCATCCCCAGGTCCGGCCGTGGTACCCGTGGGCCGTTCCTGGCGTCCACTGCGGGCGCTGGGCGGCCAGCGCGGCCACCATCGGGTGCCAGGCCAGGGCATCGGCCAGCGGTACGGGCTCGTCCAACGCGACGAGGCCGGCCCGGTGGGACAGCAACCACCGGACGGGGATGTCCGCCTTGCCGCTCGCGGCGAACTCGGGCCAGTACTTGGCCACCGGCGCATCGAGGTCCAGCTGGCCGCGGTCGACCAGCATGTGCACCGCCGTCGCGGTCGCTCCCTTGGTCGCCGAGTAGACCAGCTGCAACGTGTCCTTCGTCCACGGCCGACCGGTCCCGAGATCGGCAGCTCCGCCCCACAGATCCACCACCAGCTGGCCGTACTGATACACGCAGACCGCTGCCCCGACGTCCCCGTGCTGGGCGAAGTTCGCCTCGAATGCCTGCCGTACTGGTTCGAACCCAGCCGCGACCTCACCGTGGATCATCGTCATGGGGCCATCCTGGCACTGAGGCGCAGGCGCTCCTCGGGCACGGGTTCCTCTGCAAGGACCCGAGTTGAGCCACCAACCGCCTTCACATCTTGGGGCAAATATTGTCATTCTTGATCACTGGAATTTTTGTGATCAAGCGTGCATTCACGGGTGGGTCAGCTGGCGTTTCCTTAAGGGTGGGCGGATCTTGCTGCATGCTAAACACATCCCCCGCCGAATCCGGGACGAGGTACAGGAAGATCCAAAAGTAACTTCCCACGTCCTTCTGCCCGTTACCCACCGAAAATTCATCCGTTTGCCACTTTTTCGATCCTTCTTCGGGATTTGCCTTCCTGACGTTGAAGTAGAGGCCTCCAGCCGGGCCATCCTTGGTCCCATTCTTATGCATTACCCAGACCTGAAACCCTGCCGGGATCTTACTGACGCCAGAAACCGTGATGCAAGCATGGATCTTGTCACCATCGGGATCTGGATACCTGATGCCGTCCTTGATCTCTGAAATGGCAGCTGAAATACTCTTCGCAGAAAGGGAAGGCGTACTCGTTGGAGGTTTAGCGTCTTTCTCCGGTTGATCTGCACTCTTACTGTCTGGCCAAACCCAGATAGCCGCAAGCACCGTCAGTACCAGCCAAGGAGCCAGACCTTGGAAGACAACACTCTTGCTGTGCTGCTGTGATCGAGCGGCCCTCGATGCGGTTGCCTGCATCGAGAGGCTTCGGTACGTCAAGGTCGACGCGGCGATCCCGAGGGCTGCGAGGATGAATGGACGCACGTCATGAGGAATCTCAGTGAGGAAACCCACCGCTCCCCCAGCGACGCCTCCCAGTGCCACCACTGCGGCTAGGACATTGTTGAGGGTCGACGTGCCTTCGTTCACCCGATCGAGCGTCGTCTCGGATTCGTCAGCGCCATGCGCGGTGCCGGAAGCGCTTCTCTCAGAGCTGTCGGTCATGAGGTGAGTTTTAGCGTATTGCTCGCATCTGTGTGAGCCATATGCCGATAATTCGCTGTTGAAGCCTGCCATCCTGGGCGAGACGAACCACGATGCGTGGGGCAAGTCCGGGAGCAGAGCACAAAGCTGCCGGTCAGGTGGGGCTCGACGGGAGCCGCGAGTGGCACAGGGTGGATCGGTCTTGTCAGGCGGCGGGCAGCGCCTGGAGCCGCTCGCGGAACTCACGGACAGCCGGGACGGACTTGCGCGGTTCTAGCCGGGCGGAGAACTCCTTCAGCCGGTCGACGGCTCGGACGGAACTGACGCTGTCCTCCAGGAGGCCGGCCCCGTAGTTGGCGGCGTCGAGGGCCCCTTCCAGGTCGCCGCCGGCCAGCCGGGCCTCGGCCAGGCGGCTGGACCGTACGGCCTTGTCCCGAGGGGCCGCGGTCTTCACCGAGGCCTCCAGCGAACTGGTGGCGCGCTCGACCTGTCCGGCCCGCAGCAGGACCTTGCCCTCGGTCGACTTCAGCTGGGCTTCACCGAACCAGTCCAGCCAGTCCGGGTTCTCCTCCTGCGTCTGACGTTCCCAGTGGGAGACCGCCTGGTTCAGGGCGGTTCCGGCTTGACGGTGGTCGCCGTCGCGGGACAGCGCCTCGGCCTTGTGCAGGTAGAGGAACGACTGGGTGTACGGCGACAACGTCCGGGGAGCGTTGTCGATGGCGGTCGAGATCAGGTCGACCCGCTCGGCGGTCCGGCCGGCTTCGGAGACGTGGACGCCCATCTCGGCCAGGATGAAGGCCCCGAAGGCGTCGTCGCCAGCAGTCCGGGCAGAGCGCAGGGACCCGACGTAGTAGCGCTGACCGGCGGACCGCAGACCCGCGTCGTACGCCATCCAGCCGGTCAGGTGGGATACCCGGGCCGCCAGGCCGTAGAGGCGGATCCGGACCTTGTCCGTGTAGCGGCCGGCGCTCAGCAGACCGGTCACCAGGGCCAGGTCGCCGCGGGATTGCTCCAGGAGCCGGGCGCCGCCGAGCTGGTCGTCGAGCGTACGAAGCGTGCTGATGCGCTGCTCGATCGTCGAGACCATGGTGTCGGTGACCTGATCGCCGCCCAGGGCTGAGGCGAAGGCGGAGGGGGCGTCCACCCAGCTGGCCGCCAACCCGGTCAAGGCAGCGCCGGTGATCGTGAGGAAGCCCCGGCGGTCCATGCGGCCACTCCCGACGAGTTCGGACAAGGCCTCAACGGTACCGGCCTCGGTCCAGGGGGCGGTCAGCCCGGTGACCTCCCAGACGGGCAGCCAGCCCGGCCAACCCAGTTCACGTACCTGCTCGTTCGGCACCCGCAACAGGTCGGCCAGTACGCGCTGGGCGTCGGCATCCGGCTCCTGGCCCTGCTCCCACTTCCAGACCGTCGTCCGGTTGGTCGCGAGCGGGATGCCGAGCAACTGCCCGTGGGCCTGCATGAACCGGGCGAACTCGGCTTTGCCCCAGCCGCGCATCTGGCGCAGGAAGCTCAGCGGGTGGACGGCCAGTGGCTCACCAGGCATGTCATCCCTCCCGTCATTCCCTCATGCCGTTGTGGCGAGGCTACTTCGCGTGTCGGTGTACGGACAGGGCGTCCCCATGAGGAACCCCCTAGAAACGTTCCGCCGTATCGGCTGGGGCCGTTGACTGAGTATCAGCCGTCCAGCGAGCCCACGTCGGGCGTCCGCTAACGGTTCCCCACATCGGCAGCTCCGTCCTTGTTTCCCCCGTCGGGGACGGAGCTGCTCTCCAGGTCTTCGGAGGCGTCCGCCATGTCCACGCTCGTCCATCGTTTCGTCCTTGCGGGTACGAAAGCGGAAGTGCCTTTCGCCCGGCACCAGGTCATCGACCAGGTGCGTACCTGGGGCGTGCCGGTGGACGACGACACCGCCGACACGATCCAGCTGGTTGCCTCCGAACTCATCGCCAACGCCGTGATCCACGGAACCGGACCCGTCACCGTCAAGCTGTCCCTTAAGACCGGCCGCCTGGTCATCGACGTGCATGACGGCAACTCCGCGTATCTACAGGCGAGTTGCGCCCAGATCGACGGCGAATCCGGGCGGGGCCTGGCTCTGGTCGAACTCCTGGCGTCACGGCTCGGCTGGGAGCCGTCCGCGGAAGGGAAGCGGGTCTGGGCGGAGATCGAACTGCCCCTGACGGCTCCCGCGATCCGGGCCGCCGTGCTGCGCAGACTGTTCGTACGTCGGCCGAGGCTTCGGGCTCCGGCCGAGGCCGAGCCACTGGCTCTGGCGGTCGTGTAATGGGCCGGCACGCGCTGCGGCCGACCCCTCTGCCCGATCCCGACGTGGTCTTCCGACCGACCCGCCGCGACATCGACCCCGTTACCCGGCTGCCGACCGAATCCGCGCTGTGGGACCGCCACGAGTGGTTGTCCTACGGCGAGTGCTGGTTGTGGTGCGGGCGGGACGACGTCGAGGTGACCTGGATCGGAGCCGTCCGGTCGAGCGGCCTGCACGCGGCCCTCTACGCCTGCCGCGCCTGTTTGTACGAACTGGATCAGCGGGTGCTGGAGATCAACATGCACCAGGACACGGGCGCCCGGCCGAGCAGCCGCGAATCCATCCGGTCGCGGTTGTAAGGACCACCCGCTCCACCCAATGACCGCCGCTCCACGGCAACTCCCCACTCCCCGGCCGTGGAGCGGCCATGACCTCCTGCCCGAAACCCGGCGCAGGAGAACAGAAGAGGAAGGAGTTCGAAGTGACAGAACCCACGACACCGCCTCCGGCCCGGAGCGGCCTCCTAGTGGCGGTGAAAGAGCTGACCGCCGTTCACGACCGGTACGACAGTCTCCGGTCCGACAACCAGGGCAGCTCCGGTGATTCGCCGTGGCCCGGTGGCGACGGCAACTTGCACGACGGCGAGTAGGTACTAAGCGGTGGGGTCGGCCTGGCCGGCCCCACCGTGTCCCAACCACACGGTCGAACCCCTGGAGGACACAGCGATGGAACATCGCCTGATCAGCGCCATCGAGACAGCGCTCGGATGGAACGGACCGGAAGCACTCGGCAAGGACTTCGTCCGCGGGACCATCGACGACCCCGGACTCGTCTCCCGGATCATGACGCCGAACCGCCTGCTCGACATCGCCATGCGCCGCAGCCTGAACCGCCCGCAGTTCCGCTGCTTCCAGAAGGGCGAGGAAGTACACCCGGCCATCTACTACACCGACAGCGTCAGCCCCCGCGGCCAGAGCATCTCCATGGTCAACATGCGCAGCCTGGGCCGGCTCCTGGGCGAAGGCGCCACCGTAATCATGGACCAGGCCAACGTCTTCGACCCGACCATGGAGGTCGCCTGCCGGGCCCTCCAGTGGTGGTCTCACGAGCGGGTCCAGGTCAACGCCTACCTGACGACCAACGACGCCGCCGGCTTCCCCCTGCACTGGGACGACCACGACGTCGTCATCGTCCAGCTGGCCGGCGAAAAAGAGTGGGAGGTCCGCTCGACCTCCCGCCCGGTCCCGATGTACCGGGACGCCGACCCCAACAACACTCCGAGCGACCAGGTCATCTGGTCCGGCCTGATGCGCACCGGCGACGTCATGCACATCCCCCGCGGCCACTGGCACCAGGCCACCCGGACCGGCAGCGGCTCCGGCAAGAGCCTGCACGTCACCTTCGGCATCACCAAGCGCACGGGAGCGAGTTACCTCGCCTGGCTGGCCGACTGGTGCCGCGAGCAGGAAATCTTCCGGCACGACCTCGACCGCTGGCACAGCACCGGCGACGACGCCCTGACCACAGCTGCCGCCCAGCTGGTCAGCACCCGCTCGCCTGCCGACTACCTGGACGCCTACGAGCAGCAGACGACCCTGCCCCGGCACGTGCCGTTCCTCGACATACTCGGGCCGCTCGACGCCGTCGTCTGCACCACCCGCTTCCGACCCCGGATCGAGGAGAACGGCGAGACCGTCGATGTGGTGGCCTCGGGTAAGAAGCTGACGCTGGCAGCAAAGGCCCTGCCGGCCCTGCGGCTCCTGCTCGGCGGCTGGCCGGTCGAGCTGGAACAGGCCGCGGCCGTCGTCGGGGCCGAAGTCCCGGAAGTCGCCGAGATCCTGGTGAAGGAGGAGCTGTGCGCGGTACTGACCCCCGAATTGTCCTCGGGCTACACCGGTCTCGTCACGAACGCCGTCTCCTGACCGGCGCCCTGGACCTCGGCGTCACCACCATCGACACCAGCGCCAGCTACCTCGGCTTCCGCTCGCACCAGGTCCTGGCGCGAGTAGCCGGCGACCTGCTCCCGCAGTTCACCGTCTCCACCAAGGTTGGCTACTTCCCGGCGGCTGGCGGGACGGAGCATTCCCTTAATCCTGTCCGGCTGCACGCGGCGGTCGAGCAGGCGGCGAGGGACCTTGGTCAGGACCCGGACCTGGTGTTCCTACACAACCCGGAACACACGCTCCGCGAGGCTGGCGCCCACGGCCTGGAGGTGCTGGCCGAGGCGTGTGCGGCCCTCGACGACGCCACGGCCAAGGGTCTGTGCTCTAGCTGGGGCATCGCCTCCTGGGACCCGTCACCGTTCCTGGACCACATCGACGGCATCGCACCGAGACCGTCCGTCGTCATGGTGCGCGCCGGCCTGCTGGTCGGAGCCCGGACGCTGGATGCCGCGGACGCGCTCATCCAGAAATGGGGCCCGGTCGACATCGAGGTCTGGGGGATGAGTCCCTTCGGTGGCAGCACCAGTGACTCGGTCTGGAGCAAGATCGACCCGCGAATCTTTCTACGCGACAGCCACCAACTCGCGCGCGTACAGGCGGCGTTCAGAGCCGCCTATCATCTGCCGCGGGTGGACGCCGTGGCCGTCGGCACCGACGAGCCGGCCCACCTGGGTGAACTCGTCGGTGCTTTGTCCGGCCAGATCGACGAACAGACCGTCGAGGAGTACCGCAGTCTCCTCCAAGGCCGTCTGCGCGGTCAGCCGGCCTGAAGCTCCTTGATGATCTGCTCGGCCATCCGCCGAGCCGGTTCCAGCCGGGGATCCTCCGGGTGCGCGTACGGCCCGAGGATCTTCGAGCAGGCGAACAACGTCATCACCTTGCCGTCCCGGCTCGCAAAGTCAGACCGGCGCTCGCGCCGTACACGGTCGGCCAGAGTCGGGACGGCAAGGGAACTCGCCCACAAGTTGGCGGAGTCCAGCCCGAGCGGGGCGGTGCCCCAGTCTTCCCAGTCGAAGATGCTGAACTCCGGCGCGGTCAGGTTGGCCCAGTTCAAATCGGCGTGGGCCGGCACCCACCGCTCGATGGTCGTATCGAAGTCGTCGGCGAAGACCCCGTGAATCGACTCGGTCACCAACCTCTGCGTGATGGTGTCGGTGTCCGGGGTGGCCACCCGGCTCGTCTGCTGAGCCACCAGAGCGTCGAGCGAGGCGTTCAGGGCCGTCCACCAGACGTCCGGCAGTTCCGGGGCCTCACTGAGGATGGCGTTGCCGACCGGCGCCTCTGGCAGGAGCTCGGTTTCGTCGGCTCGCCACATCACGGGCTCGTCCGGGTCCCGCCAGACCACGCAGCCGTGCCACACGGGCTGGGCGATGCCTTCCAGGAGGGCAGCGGTCTCGGTGCCGTTCCACCCCTGGTCGGGAATCTTGTCGAGCAGGCGCCGCTCGACCCGCACCCAGGTGTCGCGGTCTGTCTGGGCCCCGACCGACCGGCGCTTGCGCACCAACGTGCCTGGGACTAAGTGCACTTGGAGCGAACGCTCGATGCGATCCAGAACCTCGTCAACCGGCTGTACGCGTAGATCTGCAGCCTGGCCTTTGGAAACCGAGAGCGTCATGGGCGCGACGTTAGCAGTGGGCTGCGGTCTGCCGGTCCCGGGCGAAGCCCCGGAGCCGATCCCTCATCGCTCGCCGCTCATACCGTAGGAGGACATTGCTCGAATGAGGGAAGGTGTCGAATTGGCCCCCAACCAGCTCGTGCCATGCCAACCCCACCCTTCCAACCGATGCCGCAGGTACTTCGATCTCTTCCAACCACCACTCACCTGTGTAAACGATCAGGCCCACTCGCAGAGTCCAAAGGAGGCGACGTTTACTACTGCATCCGTCGATGTTTCAGCTCTTTTGATGTCCATGGTCAACTCCGCTACCCGGTCCTTAAGAGTCACATCGCCGCCGTTGTTGATCAGTACCTTACGTGCGGTTTCTGAGACCTTGTCCGGATCCCAGGGTTCGTCCCAATAGGGGCTGAAAACTTCGGCCCAATCCTTCGTCGTGCAGGCATCCCTCACTATCCGGCGGGCCGTTTCCTCGTCGAGGTTCGAGATATGTTGGGCTGTGATCTCCTGCATCTTCTGCCGAGTGCGGGCGATGAAGTCGTCAACTTGCGGAGGGATGACGATGGACAGATCTGGAAGTCGTCGTGTCCCGTTTGGAAGCGGGGGGATCTGGTTGATTGCGCTGCCGAGCATATGTGACGCATCGTTCCAAATCGTTGGTGGTGGTGGCGAGGAGCCGTGAACGCACTGCGGCGCCGTAAAGCCAACTGCGGCCACCAGTACCAAGTTCAGGCCGATTAGGCGTCGGATCTTCACCAGGATCAGCTCCCTGGGTAATCCCCATGGCTATTCTAGGTCCGAACTACTCGTCATGCAGCTTGGCAGGACCCCGGGGGGCTAACTTTGTCTCGCCGGTGGCGACAGTGCACTGCGGCACGTCGAGGTCACCAATCCAGCCAGTCAAGAAGTGCTCTCGCTGATCGCGTTCGGCAACCGAGTCCAACTGCGGTTCGCGCTCGAACAGCCCATCCAGCGGCTTCCAGCCCCTGTTCTTGTCGACCAGGACCTCGACGTACTCGTACCGACCATAGGTCCAGCTGTCCCGGACGAGCCCAGGCTGTACGTTGGCCCGTTCCCAGTACGGGAACTGCGGTGTCCACCAGTACACGAACCGGTCTCGACTGGTGTTGCCCACTCGCATCGCCCAGACCACCGGGCCTGTCCGCTCAGCCGTTCCGGAGTGCGTTCGGAAGAACGACAGCGTCTTACCCGCTTCGGTCGACAGGACGCAGTACGGCTTGGTGGAGGTGCTGTCGGCACCAGGTTGGCCGTGTACGACTGCCAGGCCGACCAGCGCGCACAGCAGGACCACGACCAGAGCGGCCGCGTGCCGGCGGCGCCGTGGCTGTACAGCTTGGTGCTGAACTTCCACCACCATCGTCACCGACACGACCACCTCAGCCTGTTGAATGAGCAGCCGCAACTCGTCCACCTGCGGGCCGGTCACGGCGGTCGGCGCAACGGGTCGGCCGCGCAGCCATACCACGAGGATCGGGCCCATGCCTCGCTCGACTTCGACCGTCCAGCCCGTACCGGCCGCGGTCAGCGGCTCGCAGCCGGCAATGACCGAGCCATCGCTCAGGCGGATGGCTAGCCGCTGATCCTGAGGTGATTGCCCGACCTGCACGGCTCCGAGCTCCACGCTGGCCGGCTCCACGAAGATGTCCGGTGGTGCGGGAGGCGGGCTCGGTGCTGGAGGCGGAGCGCCAGTCCTCTGACGATTGCGGTCGTAGTCGCGCCGTTTATGCTCGTCGCTCAACGTCTCGTACGCGAGGTTCAACAGCGCGACATCATCGTTGGCTTTGGCCTGCTCGTTGGCAGGGCGCACATCCGGGTGCAGACGTCGAAGCTGCTCGCGGTACCTTCGCGTGATGGCTTGTTGCGAGGCTTCCGGTGGTACTCCGAGGACCGCGTACCAGTCGTGCTGAGTTGCCCGCATAACGCACCGCCGAACCGTCGAACTACTTTACGGTACGGCGAATCACAGCTGGCAGGATAGTCACTTAGTTTGTTGCAAGTCGCCCGCTGCCTGGCCGCGCATGATTAGAATCCAGACGCGCCCATTAGAAACGAGGAAATATCATGGTTCAGCGAAAAGTCACTATCTTCTTCGACGACCTCACCGGTATCGAGGGCGAGGACGTCGCCAAGCACACGTTCAGCCTTGACGGGGTCGGCTACGAAGTGGACCTTAATCCTGACAGCTACCAGCAGTTGCTGGATGCCCTCGGCCCCTTCGTGAGTGCCGGTCGCAAGACCACGGTCGGGTCTCGCGGCCGTGGAGGCGCCAGCGCCAAGAAGGCAGGCTCAGGGCCCGACCCGGCAGCGGTTCGCGAGTGGGCCCAGAGTCAGGGCATCGAGGTCAATTCCCGCGGCCGTGTATCGCGTGAGGTCATCGAGAAGTACGAAGCCGCTCACTGAGCAGGTCCCGGTGAGGCGCCAGCACAAGAAGCTGGCGCCGACTCGGCACACTGCACGAGTTTGCCTGAGCTCGTTGTTACTGTTGGAGCTTTCCCGAGCTTGTTTGAGCTCGCCTATACCACGTTGCCAGAGTCCGTCAACATCTTCTTCCAGGTGACGGTCTTACCGGCGATATAGACGGTCGTGGCGATCGTGATCGTGCCAGCGAGAAGGATGAACGGGCCCCAGCTGGACGGGGTGTAGCCGCAGAAGTCGCGTAGCGGGGTGCTGGGGAGGGACAAGGCCCAAACCAAGAAGCCAGCCGATGCGGCAAGCACCTCGACGAGAGGGAAGCGGAAGGGGTCAGAGGCGTTCGCTTCCTTCTGCTTGCGATAGCTGAGCCCGGTCGTTAGGGCGATAGTGGTGAGGAACAGGGCTAGCACCCACCACCAGCGCCCTCCGAAGCTGGCCTGGCACACCAATCCGCCAGCCGGCGCCTTGGGCTCCCCAAGAGCCGTCTGTACGGCTACGTAGAGAACCAGCGTTTCGGTGGGAATGTATGTGACTAGTTGCGCCAGGGCGGAGGGCCCGACGCTAGGTGGCAGAGGGACTTCCTGTCCCGCTTGCCTACCCGCCTCGATTGCAGTTGCTGCGTCGGCTCCGTCTTGGACTGCACTTACGGCTGCTGTGGCTGCGGCTTCTGCCATAACAGGAGCGGCAGGGACAGCTCCGGCGGTGGGCACGCTCGATGCCGTGAGGCGCAAGGCGCTCGACTCGGCAAGGGAGGACACGCTCATGCGAAACTCCAGACGGTCGCGCTGGACGATGCGCTATCACTGAAACCTGTGCGAGTAGGCCGGGAACCGTGACGCGGCCGCTGATACACCCGGTCGGACGTACTGCTGGGACGTGACATCATGCCCAGCTCACGAGGGAGGCCCTTGATCAGTCTTTTTGGTCTTTCCGCTCATCCTTCCTTTCTATCTTCGACAGCTCAGATGCAGTGAGACCGTCTATTGGAAGCACATCCAGAGATCGTCGAGCCCTGGTACAGATCCAGAGCTGACCGCATTTGCGGCACTTGAAGTTGGGCCCAGACTTCTCCTGACGTTTTAGGGTCTCGACTCGGTCGAGTACCTCGCAGTAGCACCACTCGCGCGATTTATCCGCAGGGCTGGAGATTGGCTTATCTGCGGGGTGATTACTGGACTCGCTACGCATGACGTCACCCACACGGGGTCGTAGAGGTGCTCTCGTCTTAGCCGGGCTCAGGGAAACATCGCCCCAGCACGGTTGGCGTTTTCAGCTCTCCGCTGACGGCTGGTCCCTCCTGATGACGTCTTCGCTGACCCATGAGCAAAAGCCATCGAGGCCGATGTTGCCGATGATGATCAGAAAGCCTACGATTAGCAGCTCGCCGCTCACGCCCAGCATAGGGACGTTAGTCGATATGACATCGGCTGCGGATGCCGCCCCAACCCCCACGAGAGATTTTGAATCGAGCGGAAGATTTTGAACTCCAGAAGCGCGGACGGATTCGTCGACATTGGCACGCACGGCGGGATCACCGCACAAGTACTTGTGGGCCGAAAGTGCCATACATCGGAAGAATCCGCGTTCCTGCTGCATTTTTGTGGCGGCGGCTCGAACCAGTTCGGTAATAGGAATACCCTCCTCCGGAGGGTATAGCCCGGAGAGCTCTGCCACCTCGACGTCACTCGCCAGCGTAGCTAGCACTTGGAACTGCCAAGTTGCTTGGCTTTCGCCATCGTCGAAGGTCTCAGGGAGGAGCTCCCAAGCGCGCCTCGCTTGAGTGCGAGATAGACCAGGGTCAAGGGGCGACTTGGCGGCGAATGGCTTCTTTACGGCAACTCCAAGGAGGCGACCCAACCGCCAATTCCTCTCCAGCTCCGGCCGATGTCGATCAGTTAACAGATCGAAAAGGCCAGAATCGTACTCATCCCGAGAGAGCTGGTCTAGTTCAGCCACTGCTTTCTCAAGTGCATCCTGCCGCATCATCCCCACCTCCGATTACAGGTGATGAAGGCGTGCTGAAGGATTCAGAATACGGGTACAGAGAGATCGATGTGAGGTCCCTGCACGATTCATCAAGGGATCAGAGGCTGAGGACGTCATTCCAGGGAATTAATACCCTTGCCCGCCCGCCTTCTGCCGGTGGGCGGGCAAGGGGTAGGTGGCCGTTCAGCGAGCACGGACCGATGCCCCATATCCGTCGGTCTGGCGGAGCACCCGTGCCTGCTGGATGGGTGCCGGCCAGGCCTGGATGAGGTACCACTCGGTGATCTCGTCCGGGGCCAGGTCGATGGCGGTGTCCCTGCCGCGGGCATGAAGGCGCAGACGGTAGTCGCCGGGACCGTTGAACGACAGGACGGGGAGTTCCGCGTCCAGGTCGTCCATCATGCCGCGGACCATGAGATCGCCGGACGCGGAGTGCGCCGAGACTTCCACGATCTCCTGCCAGTCCCCGTCGTCGGGCGCCGGCTCGGTTTCGTGGAGGGTGACGGTGACGGCGACGTCACCGGTGTGGATGCCGGTCATGACGATGATGACGCCGTTCGCGACCCGGACCAGTCCGTTGTGCTCGCGCTCCAGACCGGGACCGGTCGGCCCGTCCTCGTTGCTGATGTCGAACTGGTGGTACTGCACCGGGACGCTGCCGCTGCCGCGTTCGACCTCGTCGCTCATCTTGAGTCCTCCGCCGAGGTGGCTACTTGATCCACACCAGGAACCTGTCCTTCTCGATGATGCGGTTATACAGGTAGAAGCGGCTCAGGGCCCGGCCGCCGTCCTCGTTCTGGGTCGCGTTGATCATGCGCCGGCTGAAGTCGCCGCCGGTACTGGCGCCCTGCCAGGTCGAGGCGAAGGGGTACTCGTCGCACTGCTTGCCGGCCGGCCGTTCCAGGCTCGACGGGCACGCCGTGTTGCGGTTCTTGGTGATCTTGTCCTTGTTGGTCAGACGGGTCAGGTACCGCTTGGTGCCGTGCTTGCCGGGGAGGTTCTTGGTGGTCTGCGCGTACTCGATGTGCTTGGCCAGCTCGGGGAACTCTCCGCTCTTCGCGTAGACCATGTCCGGGATGTAGGGCATGACGCAGCCGGTCTTCGAGGTGCCCGGCAGGGCGTTGTCACATCGCACCGGGGGCGTCGGCAGCGCAACGCTGTTGGTCGGCCCGGACCACTGGGGGTTGGTGAACTGCCAGACCGCCGAGGCCTGGCCCTCACCTTTCTGCCCCTTGGGTGACGTCTTGATGGTGGTGTCCAGGAAGAACTGGCCGACCGGGTCCCGGCTCGCGCCCATCAGCTGGGAGGGGAACTTGCTCTCGGTCACCTTGCACTTGCCCGCGCAGGTGGCCTTGCCGCCCACGCTGCTGCCCTTGGCCACGCCCGAGCTGGACACCTCCAGCAGCTGCACTTGGTAGGCCCAGGTCTTGATGTCGCGCTTGCTGTAGGCGTAGGCGACCGTGAGGTAGTGCATCCGGCCAACGACCGCCCCGGTGCGGGGGTTGGTGACCGTCAAGTCGGCGGCGAAGACCCCGCAGGCCTTGAATCGGTTGACGTACCACTGGCCGTTGGCGCCGTGATCGTCACACCAGCTCGGGGTGGGCCAAGCGTCGACCGCGGCCCGCAACTCAGCCGCCGACGCAGTGCTGTTGAACGACACGCACGGCACGAGTTCCTCACTGCCGTCCCGCTTCGCGGCCAGGATCTTTGCTGTACAGCGGATCCTGTCGTTCTCGGCGGCCGCCATGGGATCCGGGTTCCCGACGTCGTCCTCTGAAGTGCTTTCGTCTCCCGGAGTGTCGCCCAAGCTCGACGGCACCTCGTCTTCCGGTACCTCCGGTACCGGCTCCGAGAGCTCGTCGTCCAGTTCCTCCGACGACTCGTCCAGGTCGCCGGGCGCCGGCACGGTGCCCTGCGAGGCCTGCACGGCGACGTCCGGTCCAGACGTCGGCTCCTCGGCGGCCTGCGCGATGCTCAGGCAGCTGCCCAGGAGCCCGAGCGTGGCGGCTCCCGAAGCCAGCAGCATTCTCAATCTCAAGTTGTGTCCCCTGTTTTGTGGTCAGAACAGCGTGGACACGGTCACTTCTGGCGTGTCCACGCCGGGTCGACGTCATCCAAACACAGGGGACTGACAGGAAGCTTCCGAATAACGATCAGCTCTCACCGATCACCCGCAGGTGGCACTGACAGGAGTGGGAAACGGGTGCACAGCAGTGATCACCTATGGGTCTCCCTATCGGGGGGAATCGGCAGTTGCGCCCAGAGAACTAGTTCCTGATCCGGTCCTGCGGGGAAACGGGCTGCCGAAGCCTGCGTGCCGGGCGAGCTCGGTCAACTCCTCCAATGTGCGGGCCCCAGTGATCTCCTTGGCTTCAGAGACGCGGGATCGGACAGTCTTTTCGCTCACTGAGAGCTCGCGGGCGACGCCCGCCGCGTACTCGTGCCCGTCGACCAGTAGAGCGAGGATGCTCAACTGCCGGGCGTTGAGGCCCTGCAAGGACAGTGGGCAAGGTTGTTCCGGAATTTCCTGAAAGAGGGCCACGACGTGATGCGCGGTGCCACGACCGAAGTGAGTCTCTCTGTTGGCGAGTGCCCGGACAGCGCGGACGAGGTCCTCACTCTCACGGTCCTTGAGGATGAATCCGTGTACTCCTGCTCGCACGGCTGCCCGCAGGTGCCGTACGTCGGAGAAAGAGGTGAAGGCCAAAATCTTGGAGCCCGGTCGCGTGCGCCGGATCTCTCGGGTGGCCGCGATGCCGTCCTGGTCCGGCATGTTCAAGTCCATGATCACGACGTCCACGCGGTGTGCCTGGGCCAGTTCCACGGCCTTGCTGCCGGTGTCCGCTTCGGCGACGACTTCGATGCCGCTCTCCTCCAGCCAGACGCGTATGCCCATGCGGGCGACCGGTTCGTCTTCGGCGATGAGTACGCGGATGGGGTCCATGTCAGTCCTCGCTCCCGTTGGCGGAAGCATGCCCGTGCCATGGCCTTGCCGCGGAGTCGGTTGTGAGCAGGCGAGCCTCGACGCGGGTGCCGCCTTCACCGATGGACGTGATGGTCAACGTCGCGCCGACCTGGCCGGCGAGTTCACGCATGCCGGTGATGCCAGCCCCCTCAGGGGCGCCGTTGAGTCCCCGGCCGTTGTCCTCGATGACCAGTGTGAACGTCGCGTCCCCCGTGGTCACATCTAGCCGGCAATGATCTACCTGAGCGTGCTGTGCGACGTTCGCCAAAGCGCCCTCGCCGATGCGGAATGCCACGGCCTCGATGTCCGCGGGGATGGGAGGCAGCGGGTCGACCGTCTCGACGTCGAGCCGGAGGCCGAGTTGTTCTGCCCTCTTGTGCAGTGCTGCGACTAGGCCCAGCGCGATCACGTCGGTCGGTCGCAGCCCCACGACGAGCTGGCGGAGAGACGACTGCGTCTGAGCGATCCCATCGAGGGCCTGGGCCAGCGCGTGGTCGGTCCTGCCCTGATCGCGAAACAGGCTCGCGCGAGCGGCCCGGATTGCGAACCCGATCCCGACGATCTTGGGGCCGATTCCGTCGTGCAGGTCACGGCGCAGCCGGTTTCGTTCCCGCTCAGCCGCCTTGACTGCGGCGGCCGCGGTGGCGATGTGCCGGGCGAGTTCATGCAGGAGGGCCAGATCGGCGGACGACAGGCCGTCCTCGGCAGGCCTGGGAGAAGCGAGGAGGGTTCCGAGCCGCGATCCTCGGTGAACCAGTGGCATGTGAACCGGCTCCAGTGCCGGTTGGCCGTGACGGGCGACCTCTTGCAGCTCACCGTTCTCCTGGCACAACTCCACAGCTACATAAGGCAATTGGAGAGCTCGCGCCGTCGTATGCGCTACCTCTGGGAGTACGCGGTCTGCCTCGGCCGTCGCCTCCAGACACCGCCCGAGGTCGGCCAGCACGGCATACGGGTCGTCTCGAAGCCCGTACACCAGCCTGTTGATCAACCGCTGGAGCACGTTCCGCAGCGGTTGCAGGCTCA
This sequence comes from Streptomyces sp. NPDC047072, assembly GCF_040643855.1. Lineage (NCBI taxonomy): Bacteria > Bacillati > Actinomycetota > Actinomycetes > Kitasatosporales > Streptomycetaceae > Streptomyces > Streptomyces sp. NPDC047072. Next base: position 55,061 of record NZ_JBEYVC010000033.1, read on the forward strand.
GAGAAACAACCGCCGTCGCCAGCAGCGGGACCGTGCCCGAGGACCGTTGCAGGACGAGTTGGAAGAAGGTGACAGCCCCGACGTAGAGCCCGGTCAGGCTCAGGGTGAGGGCGGCGTAGAGCAACGAGCGGCTCAGAACGCGGTCGATGTCGAGCAGCCGGTGCCGGACGATGGCGATCATGACCCCGGTACTGAAGACCACCGTGCCCACGTCGACCAGGACCGATCCCAGCACGTCCTGCCAGACTGCGCTCGCCGCCGCCAGTGTGACAGCCACCAGCACGGCAAGGGCCACCCACTCCAGCTGCCTACGAGCCACCGTGCCAGCGACACGGAACCGATGCAGCAGCGACGCCACCGCCACCAGCAACGGCCCGCCGATGAACAGCGCAGTCACCACGCCGATGACCGACCGCAGGAAAGACAGCGCAGGGACGCCGAGCGGGTTCTCCACCGTGGGGAAGTAGTCGTAGGCGCCGGCACCCGGCAGGAACGCCCCCACCAAGAACATCACCACGGCGGAGACCCCTGTGTACCAGACAGCCGGCCGCCAGCGCGGCGAGGCCAGCTGCCCGTCGGGGAAGTACAGGAGGAGGAAGAAAAACGGGAAGCTGACACACACAAACGACCAGCCCGCCGCCCAGACCACCATGACACCGCCCGGAGCGCCGTGCACGAGGGCGTAGGCGCCGTAGGCCCGGACAAGATTGTCCAGCGCCATCCCGAGCCCGCACGACAGCAGCAGCCACCCGGAGGGATTGCGGGGCCGGCGGGCCGCAACCACCAGTCCCGGCACCGCGAAGGCGACGAACGCTACCGGCTCGGTGAGTGCGAATTCCCATGGGTGCCAGTCCGGCCTTGGCGCTGACCGCGACAGCGCGACCAAGACCATCGACAGACCCGAACACACGACGACGAGCCCCCACAATGCCCATGCGAGCACGCGGCCCGACATCCGTTTTCCAGTCCACCACGTACCGGTCATACTGCCCCCCCAACGCGATTTCGAGTAGTGCCGCCATCGTCGACGGAGGGGGATCCCAGCGCCGAGGGACGAAGTTCCCGGAGATACGGGATCGTCTTCGGCGCGACGTCCGTTGCATTCTCAGCGACCGTGCTTGCCAACGACGGCACCCAGCTCTGATGAGGCAGCAGGTGGGTTTGAGCAACGTCTCATCGACGCCGGTTCACGGGCAGGCGGGATCACGCCAGCGCGTCCCAGGCTTCGTCGACGAGGTCGGCAACCTGGTGTGGATCATGGCCCACATCGCCGTTGAGATCACGAATCTGCACGGTCAACGCCGTGCTAGTGCGCTGACAGGACAACACGTACACGCTCTCATCGCTGGATTCCGTAGGCGAGTTGTAAATCACACAGTCCACGCCGTGGAAGCTGACTACCTCGTTCTGAGGTTTCTCCAACCCGATCGATTTGGGGTCCTCATAGAAAACGAACGGTTTTGGCGATAGGGTGCGCACAGCAGACAACTGAAAAGAGGAATTATCGGAGCTCGTGGTAAATCCCTGGACGACCGCTGGCACGCCGCCATATGCCTCGGATAGCCATTCGCTGCTCTTCCGATCCGCTTTGACGAATTGCGCTGCCTGTTCTGCATCGGCGCTTCCCCCTGTTTGAGCCACTGCTATATCCCTGTGGACGAAGTCGCCGAGCCTCTCGGGAACGGAGAGAGGGCCGGCGGGCCGCGAACTCTCATCACCCCTGCTGACTAGCCACGGCACTCCGACTGCGGTCGCCCCTAGTAGTAGCCCGAGTATCAGGCCCGCGATGCCCACGAGCAGCGATCCGCGCCCCTGGACGCGATGCGGAACCGTCGGAGGGTACTCGGGAGGTGGTGGAGGATCGGCCGCGCTAGTGGATTCATACATGCCATCACCGTGCCGTTCCTCAGGAAGACGTCTCAGGTCCGGTCCATACGACCGCCTGCGCGATCACACTGCTGTTGTCCGCCGCGCGGACGGTGGTTGTCCCTATGGCGAGGATGACAATGCGCCCCAGGTTCGTCCGTAAGCACACGCGGTCGCCAGTGATGACGGGCAGCCTGTTGGGTTCGTCGTGATTCGCATCGATTAGGGAGCCGCAAGCGACCGGGGACGGCACCGGTGAACCAGCTGCTACCTTTGCCAGGTTTCCCGGTCCCGTTGCCATGAGGTAGACGCCGTCCACAAACCCGACGGCTTTCACGTCGCTCAAGCCATGGGCGGGCGGGTCTTCATCGAAGTCAGTGAAGGTCGACACCAGCGTGACCTGCCTTTCCCAAGCCTTCAGCCAGTCCTTGGAGGAGGGACTATCTGAAGTGGGAATCACACTCACACTCTTTGAAGCGGATGCGGAAGGTGGCAGTGGCACCGTCTCGGTGACTGTCACCGTCACCGTTGGCATATCGGCAGTCGGGGGCGTCACCGCTGCCGACAGGCCCAAATAGCCCACCAGCAGAGGTACCAGACCGAATCCGCCAGTGATCAGTGCGGCGCGTACGGCGCTGTCCCCGAGCCAGCGCGTTACATGAGCAGGTGGTGCTACGGGTTCCGGGGAGCGTGAGCCCGCCGGTGGAACATCATCGTTCATGGAGCCCCCCGAACTGTGCACTTAATAGTCCCGGGGACATGGTGCTCACCGCAAGAGAAACTTGGGGAACTGGTTCCGACTACACCAGATCCAGACCGATATCGGCGGTTTCTGATGGATTTTCAACTGCCTGCGGCGTGTTTGACTGAGGGCGCTGAGTCTCTGGGAACCAAAAAGCCTTGTAAACAACACTGAGTAGCCAATGAGGCTAGGGGGATTGGAGTGTGCGGAGTGGCGCCCTCGAACCGTCGACGCTCGTGCTGTCCGCCGAGAGCTGCCGTTCCTCGCTTCCTCTACGCGGGACCTTCTCGGCTTGCCCGGGTATGCGCGAGAGCGGAGGGAAGCGGGCTTGCTTCTCTACCCGATCTCACTCCGCTTGGCGAGGCTGCTGTTTCTCCACATTGAGAAACTCACGATGGCTCACAGCACGAGCGCCTCTCACGGAACCCGCAGGCGGCTGGCAAGCAGTGTGACGTCATCCTCTGCCTGCCCGTGAACGAGCCGGGTGAGGAGCGTGTCCAGCACATGCTCCAAAGGGCCCTCGGTCGCGAGGTACAGACGGGTGAGGCGATACAACGAGGCGTCGATGTCTGTCCCGCGCTGTTCGATGAGGCCGTCGGTGTACATCAGCAACACCGCGGCCGACGACAGGGGGAGAGTCAAGGCTTCGTAGGTGCCGAGATCCGTCCCGAGAGGCGGTCCTGTGGGGACCGGCACCACGTCGGCTCGGCCATCTGGGAGTAGGAGTACGGGAGGCGGGTGCCCTGCGCTGGCGAATGTGTAGGTGTTCTTGGCAGGGTCGACCAGGGCGAGCAGACAGGTGGCCATACGTTCGAGGCCAATGCTCGCCAGCCGGTGGTCGGCCTCGGCAAGGATCTGTTCAACAGGGATGCCCGTGGCTGCGATGGTGCGCACCAGGGAGCGGTACTGGCTCATGGCTACGGCAGCGGTGAAACCGTGTCCCATGACATCGCCCATCACCTGGAGGGTGCGGCCTGAGGGCAGAGCGATGGAGTCGCACCAGTCGCCACCTACCAGTGCCCGGTGCCCCGCCGGCAGGTATCGGGAGGCCACCTCAATGTTGGGATGTGGGTTACCGGGCTCGGAGGTGAGCGCACGTTGCAATTCGAGGGCCATGGTGTGTTCGAGGGTGTATTGGCGGGCGTTGTCGATGGAGAGGGCGGCTCGGGATGCCAGATCTTGGGCCACCCTGACGTCCTCGTCCGTGAAGGGGGCCGAATCGCCGGACCGACAAAGGTAGATGACGCCGACGGGGCGTCCCCGAGTCGGTAGCGGCACGATGAGGACCGAGTGGATGCCAGCGTCGCGCAGCACCGCGAGGACGGCCGGGCCCACCATCTTGACCACCGCCTCGTCGGCAGCAACGTTGCCGAGCCACGGACGGCCTGTGTCCAGACAGCGTCGGGCCGGTGAGCTGCGTGACAGCTCGAAGTAGTCGCAGTCCCTCGTGATCATTTTCATGCGGCGCACAATGTCCGGGCCTCCCGCGAAGGCTGTGAGCCGCTGCCGCAGGACACCGGGGACGGGAGGTGGCGCATCCGGCGACTCTTCTTCCAAGGTCCACACGGACGACTCGTCGGCCAGGCTGGGCACGACGAACTCGGCGAGTTCAGCACAGGTCTTCTCGACGCAGAGTGTGGTGCCAACGCGAGTGGCCACGGTGTCCAGCAAGGCGAGTCGTTGATGGGCCTTTTCCAGATCGTCGATGTGCTGTCGCAGGCCGCTGGTCTCCACGGCGATGCCGCACAGACCGAGGACTTGGCCGTCGTCCTCCAGTCGGTGGTACACCGCACTCCACTGCCGCCGCGGGAACGGGGAACGGCCGGCAGTCGTGCCCGTGACGGACAGCGCACGAGGCTGTCCGTCACCCAGGACCATGCGCAGGATCTCGTCTGCGCGGTGAATGCCTGGCAGTACCTCGGCCATGGTCCGGCCATGGAAGGCAGCGGCCGGTATGCCGCTCATCCGCGCCATCGCGGCGTTGACATAGCGGTATCGCAGTCCCTCGTCCACGATGGCGATCGCAGCCGATGTGCCGTCCAGGACATGCCTGAGGATCTTGTACTCGCGGGCCTGCTCTACTACGTCTGCCGGCCCGCCAGCCACTGCGGACATCAGTGCGCCTGCTGTCCCGGAAAAGAGCCACCTCAGTGGTGCCTGGTCGAAGCTCACGCGGATCCTCCTCGTCCGCTCCCGGCACAGACCCCGTCTCAGTCTTACCCGCATGCGAGGAGGACGCATCTGGAGGAATCTGGCTAGGCTGCCCGACTGCCGAGTGCCGTGCTGATTCGCCTGGCCGGAAGGGACGATCACCGTTTTCCTTGCGATCGTCCCTCATAGAACCTGTTGCTCAGCAGAGAAAGAGCCCGTCAAAACGCGTCTGCTCGCCTTTGTGCCAGGTCCAATGCTTGCCAGCGTCCAGAGTGAAGCAGCTGCTGTCCGTTGCCCAGGCCCACGAGACGTAGAAGCGTTGGTCCGATCCGCAGTAATTCGTGACTTTGACGTGCTCGGTGTTGCCGTCGCTCCAGTTGCTTGTCGACAAGCAGGACGGAGCCGGCACGTCCGCCCCGGGGGCAGCGAGCGCAGGTGTACATACGGACATGGTGGCCGTGGCCGCCAGAGCAGTTCCGGCGAGCACGGAGAGAATCCGATTCATTCAACGGCCCTTTCGTCTTCGAGGCGTAGCGGTTTACCCACCCCCAATGTGTCCTTCGTGATTCATGCTGTGCGACGGATTGGCGCGCTGCCATGCAGGTGAGCCAATCGAGCAAGCGCGCTACTTTCGCCGGTCGGGCGGCGGCCGGCCCATAGCGGCATCGAGACGACCTGGCCTACGCAAGCGGTCCGGGCGCATCCCCACGATGACCAACGGCTGCCTCGGCATCAGCGACACTGTGGTAGACCCGCAGGATCTGGTCCGCGCCCGTCAACTCCACAATCTGCCGCAGCGGACGTGGCAGTGCCGCAAGTATCAGTTCCACACCATCCAGCCGGGCATGCCGATTGGTCCGCAGAAGCAGGTTCAGTCCTGCCGAGTCGCAGAACGACACCTCCGACAGATCCACAACAAGACATCGGCCGCCACTGGTCAGGGCCTGCTTGAGTTGCTCCCACAGGGCAGGGCTGGTGATGAAGTCCATCGCGCCGCGGACCTTTGCGATCCCCCAGCGGCCCTCGATGGTCGTCTCGACCGAGGCATCAGCTGTCACGATGGTCTCCCAATCGTCTTGCACCTACCGACGTACCTTACCCAGTCCCGACCGTGGCTTTTATCCGTTTCCTGGAGGCCGATTCCGGCTCCGGCTCCGGCCTGGGCCCGCGGCGTTTGCCAGTCGTAGATGTCCGCGCGCTCTTCTGGCTATCAGGTAGTCCGCCACCACCGTCAGCACCCAAGCAGCGAGCCATGGCCAGGTGGCCGACTTCTCCGACTGGATGAGCATCCACGAGCCGCCACCAACCGCAAGCAAGGCTGCGAGCTGCTTACGGCCTGTGATTGGCCAAACTGCGGGACTTTCAGAAATCGGGGCCGGGGCGGCGAGAATGAGGATTACCCAAAAGGTTAGAAGGATTACCCAATGTCGGTCTGCGGCCAGGGAGGAAAACAGGCACACCATCCCGAAAATGGAAATTTGCTTTAGTGTGGCAGCGAGGGTGGGCAATCTCAAATATAGATCCAGGTGTTACAGGTCGATTATATACGAAAAAAGGTGATGCTCAACTTTCGAGTCATCACCATTGGGAGTCACCAGCCAGTCTAGTCGGTGCACGGCTCCAGCCAGACGGCAATATCAGGCTTAGGTGAACCGGCCACCCAGGCCTGAAAGTAGTTGCCTTCGCTGAGGTTTATTACCTGCCGAAACCGCGTAGCGACTGCTTGTGGCGGTAGTGTAAGACCAAGACATTTTCCGGCCAGGACATGATTATCGACGTACGAGCTCACGTGGTTGGAGAATGTGTTTACCGCGGTAGCTTGGACTATGGATGCAGCAAGCTTCGCAGCCACCGAGGCTTCCGGGACGACCAGGACTGAAAGAGCTGCGATGAAGGTGCCTCCGTCATGGAGGAGCAAGACCGTACCCTCGTTGGTGAGGCGAACTTCAAGACCATTGGGACCGACATAGGCGCGGCCGTAGTAGAAGTCGCGTGGTGGGCCATCGGCTTGCGCTTGAGCGATGAGTTGTACTGGCGCACCAGAAGCAATCTGCAAATAGGGGTCGGGGGGATTTCCCTCTGCCTGGGCAGCAGATGTGCCACCCAGGGTCAACCCGGCTGCCATGAGGCTGGCAACCAGGGCTTGAATAGCGCGCATGTAAGTCACTCGATTTTCTGTGCGAGGTGATCTTGGGGATGCGACGAGCGTCAATGCGAGTTCATAGTATGACATTTATTACCATACCGGTACACCTGTGTGATGCTGGGGATGGTCGTTCGATCGCCGCATGGTCACGCCCCAAGGCGCAGTCTCGACGTGGCGACCTTGGCAGAACTGAGCTGATCAGGCATCGCTACCTGGGGTGACGGATGAAGCTGCCCTTCGTCCAGTTCATCTCGTCCTGCCGATGGTCCTGGCCTCCGGCAACGCCGACGGTCTTGGCCAGGCGCCAGAGGGGCGATTCAACTGACCGGCTGGCCTGCCTCCTGAGCCTGGGTGGCAGGCTGATCCAGCTGCTGCTGTCGACGCCGTTGCTCGTTGCGGAGGGTTTCCACGCGCTGCGTGAACAGACCCATGGCCTGGTCCGCCGGCTGGTCGAGGTACGCCCCGATCCCGAGCACCAAGGCGTTGGCCTCTTCCTCGATGGCGTCCGCGGTTTGCTGGAGGAAGTAACTCCGCTCCCGGTACTTGTAGTAGCCGGTGAAGGCCGTCGCGATGGTGACGCAGAACCCGAGGCGGACCGTCGCAACGGTCTGCCAGGTCCAGCTCTTCGCCTCCAAGGCGGCCAGGGTGGTCACCGCGGTGGACCCGACCATGATCAGCGATTGCAGCGAGTTGTGGACTCGACGGTAGCGCCGGCTCTCCGACCGGTACTGCTCTATGACCGCCGGCACCTCCTCGCGGTACAGGTTCCGCTGCTCCAGCAAGGACGGTGTGGCGGCAGCCCCGAGGAGCCGGATCTCCTCCTGGAGGTCCTCCAGCTCCTCTTCCACCTTGGCCATAGAGTGGGTGTACCGCTCGGGTGAGGACACCGGGTAGAAGAGTGAGTGGCGGTCGGTGGTCGCGTCCTTCATGACGTTGTGCTGGATGGCCATGCCGATCAGGATGAACACCGCGGCCACCACCGACGGCGCGCAGACCCAGCTACCTCGAACCAGGGCAGCGTGATCACCCCAGTGCAGCGCCGTCCACACCACCCAAGCCGCCAAAGCCCCAGCGCCCAGGACGGTCGCGGCCAGCCGTAACCGAGCCCGCTTGCGCTTCCAGAGCAGGACCTTCTCGCTCTGCCGGACCGACTTACGAAGACGGGACAGCCGGGGCCTGCTCGCAGCACCGTCGCTGTTGTCGAAGCCGCTGGTCAAGAGTGCCCCCTGTTCGCCTGACGGATGCTTGTGGATCTCCGTTCTTCTTACCTCACCCCACCAGTCGAAAGTTGCCGTTTCTCCCCCTCTACACTTACTGATCAGGAGCTACATACGTCACACTGACCGATCTTGACCTAGCGTTCGGACGGATGGGCTTTTTCGTAGGCGCCTTTCAGCTCGGCCGAGACGCGGCCCCTTAACCCGACCGTATGGCCAGTTTCTTGTGCCCATCGTCTTATTCGTTGCACATCTGTGCCCTGCTGGCTCATCATGTAGTCCGCATACTCAGCAATCAGCTCAATCATGTCCGCCTCGGTGGCCTTTGGATGAAACTCAACTTTCGGCGCACCCGACTCATCAGGGCCGATGATTACGGTCAAGAAGCCGCGACGCTTCTTGTGCATCTTTGCCACGACCGGAGGATGCTGAGAATCTAACTCATAGGCCTGCTCCATTAATGGGCCAAGCCGGGGCGAGGTGGCAATCACTTCGAAGTCGTAGTTAAAAGCCACCCAGTGACCACGATGCTGATTCCAGATTTGCTCTAACGCCTGTTGGTTCATATACGCACGACACTCGTTACCAGCCTAATTCTACGCCAAAAGCTCGATTCCAAGAAGTGGCGTCCGGGTAGATTAGGCAGCTCGACGCAAGCCTTCAGCCCGAATCTCAGCAAGCTCTTTAATGTCCAGGAGGTCATCATTTAAAAGTTGAGGGATGGCACCTCCGGTAGCAATTTCCGCCTCGACGAGGTCTGCCACAGCGTTGACTGTGGTCCACCACAGCGAGACTCTGATGCACACTGGGTCTAGCTGATGACTGTCTGAAGCGTGAAGCTTCTTTACGCCACCGAACTAATCAGGCGGCATCAGCAGCGTTTCATCCCTCAGGGTTTTGAAGTCGCTATCGCTCTGCAAGGCCAAAATATCGCCCCGTAGCTCAGTTCGAAACTTGTTAGCTAAGGGGTACCATGTCTGATTTTTTTGACACAAAAGGATTGCCTCATATGGCGTTTTCAGCTTGAAATCAATATTTTTCCCATCCCACGTCAAGTTCGAGAGTGGTATACGCAGTAGCCGACGCTTAAGCTCTACCGAGACGTCACGATCGGCAAAGAGATCAGCGGCACTAGCTGCCAGACGAACCAAACCTGACACGGTCGCGACGAATGCCCTTCCATTTTCGTTCGTGTAACTTGCCACTTCGCGATCAATCGCCGATTGACGTGCAGTCTTCTCGGCTACAATCCGCTTGAACAAATCTGGGCTAATCCTGAAGGTCTCGCGATCTCGGAACATGCCAATGATCTCGTCGTCAATTTGACCCCGTTCGGATCTTAATAGGCGGATTTTACGCATTTCGTGCTGTAGATCGGCTTCTTCGTCCTCTTCCAACCTCTTCAGGAGCCGTCCAGCTACATCATCGGGAATCCGCAGAGAGTGGAATATGCGGTCAGCAACCTGCTTGGTTATCACATCCTCGTTTACCCACTTCGCACCGTGCGGCTCGTTGTACTCTGTGCATTTCAGGTAGTTATACTTCCCTTTCTTCGGCCCATCCGTGAGAACGGTGTACCCGCACACCCCACACGTTATCAAGTCTCGATACAGATGCTCTTTTGATGCATACTTTGTCCGCTTCGTCGATCGACGCCTGTTGACCGCCTGAACCTTATGCCAAAGCCATCCGGGGATCAGTCGCTCGTAACGGTGCGGGTAGAGCTTGCCTCGATACGACATGAAACCAGCATAGAATGGAGTAGCTAATATGCGGTGGATCTGCTCCAGAGTTACCAATTTCCGTTTCCCTCTCGATGTCATCCCTGCCTTCCGTAAACGCATCGTGATGGCCTGAAGGGATAGCCCCGTAGCCCGCAGTTCAAACGCCATGACAACGAACTGGCGCAGCTCCTCATCTGGCTTGATGTCTTTCTTCGTCTTACGTTTCTTACCTCTCTCCACTCTTCCTTCGACTGGCACCCCCGTGTCTATGTTCCTGTACCCATACGGCGCCCGACTGATCCACTCTCGTTTTTCTTCAACAATTTCTTCAAATCTACGATTTACATTGTCCCTGATAGTGCCGGCGAAGTAGCTGGACAACGCGACACCAACATTGAGTCGAAATATGTCCGGGGCCGGTGAATCCCGGTTAACATAAAGGTTGTCCGAGGGGAAGTGTAGTTCAATCCGGCCCTTCTTTCGCAGGTCTTCAAAAATTGCATGTTCGACGCTCGACGATTCACGACTGAAGCGGTCAATCTTATCGAAGACGACAATGACAAGAGATTGCGCTCTAGTGATTGGATCAATCACGAGCTCCCTAAAGCGTAATCTCTTTCCTTTGTAGGCAGACTCGTCGAACTCCACATAGACGAACGGCAGCGACTTTGACTCCGCATAGGCTCGGAGACGTTTCTCTTGTGCTGGTAAGGCGTGAATCTGTTCTGGATCCGATACGCGAGCAACCAACAATATCCAAGGCTTCTCCGATCTTACTTGCTTCTCTAGCTGATTCAGTTGCCTCTTTAATAAATCACTAGCCGTCATCACCTGCTCTCCGAAATCGTTTAGTTAGTTTGGCCTCCTGCTCCATGGCGTACAAGACTTTGATGTAATCAACGAGCGAGTCACCTGTCCCAAGCTCACGTTCCGCCACTTTTTGAGCAGCGTTCAGCGCATCATTTTCCTGTTCTTTCCTGCGAACCAAAGAGTGATACCTCCTTTATGCCATCCGGCGTGAATTAATTCAACAGTGAAGGAATAAGGCTCCCCGATCTGTGACCGGAGAGCCTTACTGTGCGGTCAGACCTGCACGATTTCCCGCACGAGCTTCAGCGCCTGAGCCTTGAGAGGCTCGGGCCGGATCAGCGTGCGGTTGAGTTTGGTTTCCCACGACCGGGAGCGCCGGACGTGGTCGAGGTACTCGCCGGCCGCCTGGACCAGGCCATAGCCGGTGTGGGCGATCGGCGCGGTGGTGGGCGACGCCAGGATGTCGCGGAGCGCCTTGCGGGCTTCCTCGACGTTGGTGACCACTCGGTCGGTCACGAGGCCGGCGGGCGGCATCGGGACGAACTCGGTGATGAACAGCTCACGCTGCCGGGTAGAGATGGGCAGGGTCAGCAGTTCACGGGCCAGCTGCTCGTACGCTCGCATTTCGGCTCGGGCGCCGGTGACGGCTTCGCGGGCCTCTTCCAGCCGGTTCTTCCACCCCCGTTTGTGGACGAAGGAGAAGGTCGTGCCGGTCCGCTCGCCTTCGAGCTCGGCGGCTCGGAAGGTGTTGCCGCAGACGATGCGGACCGCGGTGGCCCGCAGGGTGCAGCCGCCGGGTTGGCCGTGTCGGTTGGTGATCCCGAGGTACGGCAGGGTGACGGTGTCGTCGCCGGGCAGCTCGATGGGTTCGTCGAGCAGGGCGAGGCACCAGACAGACCGTCCCTGGTCGAGGACGCCGGCGGTTTCCCACCGGACATTGGGCTGGGCCAGGACGGCTTCGACGAGCGCGCCCATTTCGCCGTGGTCGATGACGGCGTAGCTGTCTCGGTTGATCCAGAGCGTGTCGCTAGTGTCGGACCGGGCGATCCGTTGCCACCCCTCGATGGGGGCGTAGATCGGTTGGCCGGCTTCGTCGACACCGCGCAGCTCGTAGACGGCTTCGGTTATCGGGTCCCAGGTCAGGCCGGCCAGCTGGCGGGCCTCGTCCCAGGTCTTGGGGTGCTGGTCGAGGACCAGGCCCTCACGGTGCCAGGGCATCTCCCTGACGGAAAACATCGATTCGACGTTGGCGGGCATGACTGCCCTCCTTGCTGGTGCTGTGCGAGAGGAGAGACGTCACAGGGCACGTCGGGCGATCTTGCTGGGCCGCTCACGAATCGTTACACTGAGTAACAAGTCATGACGCCACAGGAACTAGATCGCCTCTATGCCGAACTCCGGACCCTGCGCACGCTGGAGCGGCAGAAGCCGTTCCTGAAGCGGTTCTTCGTGCGTCAGGTTGAGCGGCGAGCCGCCCGGGCGGAGTCGGAGACACGGCTGGCGTTCGAGATCGCCGGTCTGGCGTCGTTGTCGACGCTCCAGACGGCGGTCGACGCTGATCCGTATCTGCGGATCGTCGAGCTGGCCGGGCAGGTGGACCTGCCGCCGGCCTACCGGACGCCCGAGGCCAACTGGGATGAGCTGACCTCACTGATCCGTGCCCTGTGACGGGTGACCGGGTGATGGGCTCGCGAAAGGCCCGCCACCTGGTCGTGGAGATGGCTACGAGGAGGACGGGCCACGGTAATGGTCGTCGCCCGGCCTCTCGTTGTCGGCGTGCACCGTGATCCAGCAGTCGCCAGCCGCTTGGTTGCCGCACTGCCGCAACACGGTGGCCAGCAGCTCGACCTCGGTGCAGGTGAGACGGCCAGCGAGGTCGTCCACCAGGATGTCGTCGGCCCAGGCAGTAGCGAACCGTTCCGCCAGGTCGTCGGGAATCCAGGTCACGACGCGGTTCCTAGACCTCGGTGATTTCGTCGATCGTGAGCGTGAAGTCGACCGAGTAGTCGTCGACGTCGTCGAGGCCACTCAGGTTCGGACCGAGGTACTGCTCGGCATCGTTCCGGACCGCATCTTCGTCGCCAGGGGCGACTTCGTAGCTGCCGGTGATGGTGTATCGGACCCGGACCCGTTCGACGTACGGCTTCATGCCGAACTCTTCGAGGAAGGCGTCCAGGCCGTCCGAGCAGATGTCACCGTTCTGGTGTCGCTCGATGGCGTACTGCCGGATGGCGTCGAGGTTGGCGTGGTGGCGCTGCTCTTGTTCGGTGTGGGCCTCCAGCGCCACCCGCCGGCAGATGACCAGAGCCTCGACTGCGGTCCGGACGGCGTCGAGTTGCTTGGCGCAGTCGACCACCGGCGTGATCTCCAGTACGTGCGTGCTGACGAGGCTGATGCGACCGGCGTAGAAGACCTCCAGTTGCTCGGGGTCGGCCAGGCCGAGAATGACGCCGACCCCATCGCCGATGCCGACGGCAACGGGCAGATGGGCGGCCAGGTCCTGCGGCGGCATGGTCCGCAGGAGTTCGGTGGTCAGTTCCATGACTGACTCCTTGCAAGGTGCGAGCGCGTGATTTCGGGGTGAGGCTCACGCGCTGTGGCCCCGGGCGGATGCCCGCCCGACCGGCCCGTTGACGCGGCAGGTCGGTCAGGTGGACATCCGGTCCCCCAGCGGCGGTCAGCGCCGGAACGGCCGGAAGCACAGTCCGCAGCGCTCTCCGTCCAGCAGTTCGCTCTCGTCCACGACCTTGGGGAAGTGGTAGGCGCTGAAGCTGCTCTCGTTGCGTCGGTCTATCCCTCGCTCCCGGGCTACGAAATCGAGGACTTGCTCGGCTGAGACGGGTTCCTGGTGAATGAGGTCAAAGGGCAGGAAGAGTTCCTTGATGCAGTTTGGATCGTAGGTCTGGTCACCAAACATGTATGCGCGAGGATCGGGCATTGAGTACGTGGTTGAAGCAATAACACGGGTCCTTTCGGTTAGCCGGTGAAAATCAAGGACGTGGCCGCTACCACACGGTGCCAAGAGCAGTGAGGGCATCAGGCTCGGTAGCTACCCGGAACAGGTCGCGGCTGTCAGGGGGCTGGCGGTCGATGACCGCTTGAATTGACTGCGCGCGACGCTCGGTCGGAACAATGAACAAAATCCCCGGAAAAACGCCACGCTGCCGCTGTTCGACGTCCGCCAATTCGTAGGCGGCGTAGACCGCGCATTTGGCAGCTATGTGGCGTGGGGCTTCGGTCCCCCGGTCAATCTCGACGAACCACGACAGCTCGCGCCGATCCAGTTCCAAGCGGAGGTAAGCGTCCGGCTTGACCGAACTGCGCTCACCATAGCCACCGAGGTAGAACCGCCAGCAGTCGGGTTCGGCCTCGAACCGGCTGACGGTAGGGCCGCCGACCCGATGCTCTTCGACGAGCTGGACGTACAGCTCGGTAATGGCCAGTCGGTGCGCCAGAAAGGCCTCGCTTGGTTCCCAGGTGCGCCGCTGCTGCCGCCGGGCTGCCGAGCCGTTGAGGGCTGCTCCGTCGGCGGTCAGGGCTAGGACGTAGCCAGCTGGCCCGACCTTACGGTCGCGGGACCGGTTGACATAACGCTGGATCAGTCCGAACCGGACCAGCCGTTGGACATGACGGTGCCCGAGTCTCCGGGCGGTGGGCCAGCCGTACCAGCCGAAGGCCAATCGGCTCAGGTGGTTGGTCGTGGCCAAGTGGACGGTGCCGAGTTCCCGTAGGAGCTGCTGCTCTGGAACCGTCAGATCGTGGGCTAGTTGTGCAAGGCGACCGCCGCTGAGCGGCTGCTGGTGAGTAGGCATGGATATCCCTCCTCGGGCCAGAGGAACAGGCGGATTGGTGTATGGAGAACGACAGACAGTCGTACAACCGACGAGGCTGTGACCAGGAGAAACGAGGGGTTCGACCACGACAGGTTGAGACAGGAATAGGGACAGCAGCGGGTCCGCTCAGAGGGCGCGGTTTTGGAGCTGGCGCGGGCGTGGGTTTGAAGCGCGGCGGCGGGCGGCGATGTCTTGCTCCACCTGCTGCCGGTTCTGCCCGTAGGCAGCCGCGGAGCCGGCGCGGGCGTCCGGTCCGCACCCCGTTGGTTCGGGAGGTGGCTGCGTCGCCAAACTGACTGGAGCGGAGACCTGACCGCCGACGACCAGGGTGGCGAGGGCGGTCCGAGGCTCCAAGGTCAACAGGTCCTGGGGTTGGACGAGGGGGCCGAGCGCCTTCGCCAGGGTGGTGGCGTCGTCGGCTCCGGGTTGCAGGACGACCTTGGTCCGCGCTTCCGAGAGCAGAGCCGCGCGCAGGGCTGGCGGCACCTGGCTGATGTGCTGCAAGGCCGCCACGATGCCGAGACCGTGCCCGCGGGCCCGGGCCAGCATGTCCGTCAGGTCGGCGCCACTGCGAAGGAAGCGAGCCGCTTCGTCGATG
This sequence comes from Streptomyces sp. NPDC047072, assembly GCF_040643855.1. Taxonomy (NCBI): domain Bacteria; kingdom Bacillati; phylum Actinomycetota; class Actinomycetes; order Kitasatosporales; family Streptomycetaceae; genus Streptomyces; species Streptomyces sp. NPDC047072. The sequence goes on from NZ_JBEYVC010000033.1 coordinate 70,148, forward strand.
TAGAGGGAGGTGGGTTGGCGGCGATCGCGCGTGACAGCGGCCCGTCGCATGACAGCGTTCCAGACCATGCTGACGAGCAGTCCGCCAAGCAGGTCGACGGCGTACGAACCCGCCAATCCACTCGGCAATGCCACCAGCAGAATCTTCCGCTCGTCAATAACCTGCTGCATTTTCCAGGCAGGGTGAGCTTGCCCGAGCATAGCCCGCAGTTGGCGGCGGTCTGTCAGTGGCGTGATTTTGTTGAGAACAGCCGAAATTGCCATTTGCCGTTCACCTTCGCCCCAAGCGCTAAAGCGCAAGAAGAACGCTCCTACGGTTGAAGCAAAGGTTGGATCGAGTCGGCGAAGGAGGCTGTCTCGGAATGAGCTGTCGGTGAGCACCGCTGGCAACTCCACCAGCGTCATGCCGGACGAAGCAGCCAGTAGGACCAGCGCCGCTTTGAGGACTTCCTCAAGGCGAGGTCCCCAACTGTTAGAATTGGCTCGCACCAATTCCAGCACTTGATCCGCTACCAACTCGGCATCTTCCGCTGGACAATCCAGCGGATTGATCCCGACCGGGCATTCGTCTGCCGCGTCGAGGTAGATCAGGTCCTGGAGGCGGCGGGCCGGTATTCGCTCAGCTGCGTCGCGAACCAGGTCTCCGCCCGGGTCCAGCAGGATGACGCCATGGCCGGCCTGCATGTCCTGGACGATCTCGTTGAGCAGCAGCGTCGACTTGCCGGAACCGGTCGGCCCCGTCACGAGCTGGTGCATCAGGGCGTCGGTCGCCGTGACAGCCACGGGCCGCTCCATGCCGGGATACACCGCCTGTCCGAGAACCCGGCCCACGCGGGGCAGGTTCCGGGCTGGCGCGAAGGTCCGGCCACCGCGCAGTTCCAAGCCGGGGATGGCAGGACTGGCTAGTGGCCACGCCACCATGGTGGCGACTTCACGGGCGTTGGCGCGGATCGGGGCCGGGCCGAAGGCGGTCGCGGCACGCGCCAGCCACTCCGGGGCTCGCCACGGCGGGAGCCACTGTGGGGTGAGAGCTACACCAGCTCGGCTGAGCTGGAGCAGCGTTGAGCCAAGCCGGCTGACCAAGTACCGCGCCCGCCCGGGCTTACCCGTGGCGGCGCCGACTCGGGCAACCACCGCGAACCAGGGCTCGCTGGTCTTGGTCCGGGCGTCCGCCACGGCATCGCTGCCTGGTTGGGTCTGCGACTTGGGTGAAGCCGTCAGAGCCCGCAGTCCGCGGGCCAGCCAGCCGGCGTCGACGGGGGCACCCGTGGCCACGACGGCGGGCAGGCCGTACGGGGTCGGCACGGGATAGACCACCAGCTGGTAGACCAGGGCCTCCGACGGCGCCAACGGCTGGAGTGCATCCAGCAAACTGACGGCGAAGGTCTCCGGCTGATCGGTCCGCAAGGGCCGCACCACGGAGGTGAGGCGGCTGCCGCGGACGATCCGGGCCGGCGGTAGACGATCGGCGCCGGTCAGCACCGTAGTCCGGACCCCGGGGACGATGCCCCGGAGCTGGCCAAGCACCTGATCGGCATGCGAGATGGGAACGCGTAGCCGGTGCTCAATGGCACCGGTACGGCCAACGCCCTCGAACACCACGCTGTCGCGGCCGTACAGCCAGCCACGGGGTACTCCTTGCAAGCTCGTCAGAGCACGCACGAAGGCCGTGACCTGATCAACGTGGAGGTCGCGGGGGAAGTCGAGCCGATACGAGATCCGCTCGCTGTCTCGGGTTCGCTGGTCGCGGGAGCGAGAGATTGAGATAAATGCAATGGTGGCGCTGCTAAGCGCGAGGCTCGCGACGAGCAGGAACGTGCCGCTCATACGACGCAACCTCCGGTGATCGGAGGTCGGGCGATGGTGTGGCTTCGTGAGACAGATCGCTGATTGTGGCGGACGTCATGTGACATCGCCCCCCTCTCAGCGGCACAGCAGATGACCGCGGTGCGCTCATGATTTCGGCGAGGACAAGGAAAACCTTGATCAACTCGCCTAAAGACATTAGCACACTTCGGACATTTTGTCAAGTGCATGACGTCTCTCCATCTGTTGCGGAGACGCCCCGTGGCGCGAAAAAGGCGCGTGTTGGAAGAAGCCCGAGTCGCGGGGCTGACAGCGGCAACTCGGGCAGAAGGCCCCGCCGGCGCAGGGCGCCGGCGAAGCGCGGATGGGTTGCTCAGTCAGCGGTAACCGCGACCGAGTCGGAGGCAGCAGGGTCGCTCTCGCGAGCCTGCTGGGTGGCCTGAGCAACGCGTGTCAGCTCGGCCAGGGTGGCGATGGTGTCGGGGTCGGTGATCCGGCTGGGCAGCCCTTGAGCTGCCCGGGACCTGCTGACCCAGTCAGCGACGCCGTCCAGCTGGACTTCACCAGCGCTGGGTGCGGCGCACGACGATCAGGCCGATCAGAGCCACGACGGCCAACAGCACCAGCCAGGGCATGATCACGGCCAGGCTGCGGAGCACCCACTGCAGGACCACAAGCGCGACGATGGCCAGTACGAGCGGGGCCAGGGGGCGGTGCGGTTCAAACCTCATGGCGACCTCGCCTCCACTGATCCAGTTCGTCACGCAGTACAGCCTTGAGGATCCGCTCCTGCGCTGCCGACAGTCCACATTTTCGGTCGCGGCGCCATCTTTGGATCTCATGTTGCTGCTTGCGGAGGTACAAACGCGTACCTTCCCGCTGACTGCGGTAGTCGTGCACTGCCACCGAGATCAGAGCAGCCGCGAAGGCCAAGACGACCAAGTTGGCCCAGAGGCTCATCAGGAGCCCCAAGCAGCATTGAGATGACGCTGCAAGGACGCCCTGAAGTCCAGGACCATCTCTGCTTGGAGCCTGGCCTTGAATTCGCCGGTGGTGCGCATTTCAACCTCGTCTGCCGCCTCGCCCACCTTCTGGCGAGCCGTGGAGTGGACGTCATCCACCGCATCCATGTAGGCCTGCGAGAGCACCTTCTGTTGATCTATGACCCGCAGCTGGCGACGGGTTTCGCGGTCCGGCCGCGACTGCAAGGTGCCAAGCCGCGGCACCCAAGGGATCAGGTCGGACATCGGGGGACCTTTCTGTTCGATCTTCGAGCCAACACCAGGTAGTTGAAGGCCCGGAGCAGGATCCCGATCACAGCTGAGGCAGGGCAGTCTCACGTCGCTGCTCAACTCGTCGAGGTCCGTCCGACCGCCCTCCCCCCGAGAGAGGACAGTCGTGTAGGGGTCTATCTTCAACTCGATTCAAACTGAAGTCAATGCCAACTTGGTATCTACTAAGGTGACCCCATGACAGGAGCACGAAGGGCCAGTACGACCGAGGCGCGTCAGCGCAGCGCACAGACCAAGCGAGAGCGCAGCAGGCGGCTACTACTGGACAGCGCCGCGGCAGTTTTCTCCGAGCAGGGGTGGCATGGGGCTCGCATGGAAGACATCGCCAAAGCTGCTGGCGTTAGCGTGCCGACGGCTTACAACCACTTTCCTGGAGGCAAGCAGCAGCTGATCGCTGCGGTGTACCGCCCCCTACTAGACCCGGTCATCGAACAGGCCGAAGCCGACCGGGAAGCAGGCCTTACACCCAAAGAAGCAGTCATCCGTCACATCCGGGCCTTGGCCGGCGTCACTCGTCGACACCAAGCGCTCACCGCAACACTCATGGTCGCCGTCAGCGACCAGACGGCACGGGTAGGACCACCGACCTCACCGGATGACGTGCGCAAGCTCGTGCCAGCAACTACATCACTGAATCGCCTGATCGAGTGGGGTCAGGACGAAGGTGAATTCGTCGATGAAATTCCAGCCGCGGACATCGGGGCCTATCACTGCAACGGCCTATTTCTTCGAGTTCTCACTCGTCCCCAAGAATCGGCTCAGGAAACATCCCAGTTGGTTTTGAGTCAGCTCCTGCCAGCTCTAATTCACTCGACTTCACAACAGCAGCACTAGGATTGTTGCAAAGTCGATCAATTCATGTTATAAACAGAGATTCTCGATAAATCCGCCGAGAATCACACCCGCCCTTCAATAAGGCGGCTGTGCTCGCCCCTCGCAATACGAGGTGGACATGTTTTGTCTCAGCCGCTATCGCCAGCGTCGGCAAGAACGAATTGCCACCAACCGAGCCCTCCTTGCCAAGCAAGGTGCAGAATGCCTCGCGGAGCTGGACATGCGCAGCGCCAGTTTCATCTCGACGCTCGATGCACGGGCGACTACCGCTAGCAGTCCGACCCTCGCCGAGAAAATGCGAGAGATCGCTACGTCCTACGAGAGGAACTACGCATCCCACCGAGAACGGTTCGAGCATCGACTCGACGAAATAATCGGCCAGCCCGATTCATAAACACTCTGCCCCGGCGAGCCTGCGCTCGCTGGGGCTTTTCTACTGGTCTACCTCGTCAGCCATGCGTTCTGGGTGGGGCGCATCGAGCATGAGATATCCAGAGGCAACGAGGTTGATGTGGCTCGGTAGCTCACTCACCAAATAAGGAGACTGTGCCAGCTCGCTCAACTTTTCCATGATGCGGCTGTCGTCTACACCATCAGTCATGCCGAAATTATGTAGCGCGTGCATTCTGCCGCTATGGAGCGTCATCTCGTGCTGGACAGATTCCGGCTCGGCCGCAAGCTGGCGAATGGTGCGGCGAGCCACAAGCAGGCTATCGCTGCGACCGGTAAGAAGACCAAAGTACCCAGGCGAACGGACACCGGCCCACGTCGCTCCATAAGTCGAGCCGCCGATTTTGTTCCACGCCGGCCGCTGACCGAACTTCTGCACGTGAGCCTCAATAAGCTGACCTTCACCAGTAGCGATAATATCGCTGAAGGTATCCATGCCCATTTGCTCCAGCAGCACGACTGCCGCCGACTGAACAATAATGCTGTAGCCCAGCGTATCGTTCGTTTTAAACCAGGAATCAATCTGCTCGCGCTTGTTCCCTTTAGCGGATGAGCCTGACAGTGCATTGTGCTGTGCGAACCGCCGTTGAATGTCGCTAGCCAGACCCAAATACAACACCTCATGGGTTGCGGGATCCCAGAAGCAATATAGACCAGACGGATGCCAGTCCTGCCCGTCAGCTGGCAGCAGGGTTTTCAGGGCGTCTCGAAGGTCATGGCGCTCGCTTGAGCGATAGACCTCACGTATAACAGTCGCTAGCGTCACGCTGGCCGCCTCACTCGATCGAGAACCTGTCGCCGCTCAGGACAGCGCGAGCTGTGCCGGAAAGTAACAACTGCCGGTCTGGTTGGCGTTACGTTTCTTCTGTCCCAACAATTCGTCGAGCGCGATGCGGCCTTCAAGTACGCAGTACAGGTCGCCGCCATCCATCGTAATGAACGACGTGCGCTTGTCGTATTCTCGCAGCGCTCCAGCAGTGAAGCCGTTGACGCTAACGAACAACCCCAGGGCGTTCTTTCCTTTGCGCCTAACTTTGGCGTCGAACTTGTCGAAGTCCTCGACCTCGACTGCACCTTTGTGCCACTTCGCCTCGACGATGTAGTCGTCGGTGTCGAACGTCAAAGCGCCATCGATCTGCTCAGACGCCAGCACGTATGACAGTCGTGGATCCAGGTCGAACAAGGCAAACAGGTCGGCCAGGAAGGATTCAAACAGCCGACCGGCTTGCTGGCGGTCGGCCATCTGACCAAGTTCGAGAAACTGAGCCTTAAGGTCTTCAAGCTTGCCGGCGAAACCGCGCTGCTCCTGGATCGCTGCTCGACGAGCGGCCAACTCGTCTTCAAGATCTTCGCGTTCCTGAATGATGCCCTGGTGCTGTTTGGTCCAGTGCTTCAGGCTGGCTACCGACTCTCGGGCCATTGCCGTCAGCTTGGGCCCGTCTTGAGCACGCCGGAGACCAGGAAACTCCTCTAGCTGCGAGACCTCCAGCATGAGGTCGAGCGTCAGGTCGCGGTACTTGTCCTCGTGCTCCATCAGGCGGTCGACGAACTCATCCGCGAAACGGGCCTTGTAATCGTCGAAGTCGAGGCCGACAAGCAACTCGGGGTAGTCGATCACGCGACGCCGGATAAAGGTGGCCAGGTCGCGCTTGTACCAGTAGATCGCAGCCAGAGCACGGCTCAGGGCGCCGTACGCCGCCGGATGGATCTTCTGCGATCGCGCCGATGGTCGACTGGTGGTCAACTGACCAGCCCTCCCTCCCCAGTTGTGAGGCAGCGCCGTCGCCACGCCCACTTGGCGAATGTTACCGACAGCGACTGACAGCCAGGCCCGACGAGGGCCGTAGAGGCCCCGCTGACGCGTCGGGGGCAGGCTGGCTACCCGGGAGGTCGGCGATCTCCTGACGGCCGCTCTGCCGGGCGTAGGCTGGCTCTCGAATCCCCAACCGAACCGCCTTGGGTCGGCCCACGGTCTCGGGGGTGCACAGCCCGTCCGTGGCATCGTCGAGGAAGAGCACTCCCCGATGCGACAGGGACACCGCTCCGGGCCGGGCGATGCCGGGTCCGCCGCCGACCAGGGACTGCATGGTCGCCGAGTGGTGCGGGGCGCAGTAGGGAGCGATGTCGATGAGCGGCTTGCCCGGCGGCAGCAGGCCCGCCACCGAGTGGACCGCCGTGACCTCCAACGACTCCTCCCTGGTCAGCCGGGGCAGGACCGAGGGCAGCCGTTCCGCGAGCATCGTCTTGCCGGCGCCGGGCGGCCCTTCCAGGAAGAGGTGGTGGCCGCCGGCCGCCGAGACCTCCACCGCCGTGCGCGCCGAGATCTGGCCGACGACATCGGCGAGATCGTGCCCATGGTCCTGCTGCGCCGCTCCCGCGCTGTGCATGCCCGTCGCCGCCCCGGTGCCCGGCACCCGCAGTCCGGCCATGAGCGGATCGGGGCGGCCCGGCTCGTCAGGTGCCTCGTCGGGCACCGGCTCGTCCGCGAGGACGGCGATCAGCTGCCGCAGGCTGCGTACCCCGAGGACGGAGATCCCGGGCACCAGCGAGGCTTCGGCCGCCGCGCACTCCGGCACCACGACCTGCTCGTATCCTGCCTCCGCCGCGGCCAGGATCGCCGGCAGGATCCCCCGGACCGGACGCACCCGCCCGTCCAGCCCCAGCTCTCCGATCATCACGATGTCGGCGAGCACCCGCGGATCGATCCGCTCCGAGGCGCCCAGCACCGCACAGGCGACGGCGAGGTCGAACCCGGACCCCGCCTTGGGCACCGACGCCGGGCTGAGCCCCACCGTCAGTTTCTTCTGCGGCCACTCACCACCGGAATTGATGGCTTCCCTATTGAATGAGCTTGTTGAAGCTGGTCAGAAGGGGTGCGTACGGATGGATTGGCGAGTGTTCTGGGTGCCACGAGACGCGGAACGAGTC